>JABINZ010000160.1 GCA_018698135.1 Bacteroidota bacterium | reverse complement strand
AAGAAAAAACTATCGGGCTGGGCTGAAATGTTTTTTTGTCCTAAACTAATTTTAGGTAGGCCGAATAATAGAAATAACAGAAAGGCTGTAAGGACATATTTTCTCATTTTCTTCGAATAACTCTTTTCATGCGTATCGATAACTCATTTGGGCTAAAAGGTTTTATGATGTAATCATCAATACCTAAATCAAATGCTTTAAGAATAGTATCCTCATCATGCAATCCTGATAAAACGATAATGGGTACATCAGATTTGAGTTCAGTTCGAATATAATTGACCAGTTCTGTGCCCCCAATAAAGGGCATCATAATATCTGTAAGAATCAGTTCGTATTCATTTTTATTCAATAATTCCTTTGCTTCCCGACCATCGTGAGCAATATGAACATCATACTCCTCACGCGACAGTTTTAATTCTAACATTTTAAGGATAATTAAATCATCCTCGCATACAAGTATTTTCATTGCTTATTCTGTTAATAGGTGCTTACTTAATATTTCTTTTATCATTGGTCTGTAAAAAGTCCAGAAAAATTGTTTCCTCTGCTCAAGTTGATCGCTGTTGTAAAATGCAAAGCTAATACCTGAAATGCCTCGAAAAAAACTGGAATTGATATTTATGGGATTGTCGGTGAAATCCCCACAGAAATAGTAGAACTTATAGTCATCGATATGTTCAATTACAGCCGGAAATTCCAATGGTATTCCAGCATCCTTTAGCAATTTCTGTCCTTCGTCATTTGGATTAATTAAATAGGTCGATACAACTTGATTACTATGCCCGGAATAGGTAATGTCAATCCAATAAGGATACGAAATTTTAGCTGGTAATTGATATGTTTTTTGACCATATTCTGAAGTAAAGATAAAAGGTAGTTCGTCATTTAGATGTGTTTTTTTCTCAAGAATTTCAATTCGACTATTTTCATGAACAAAAACAATTCCCGATTTTTTAAAAGGCCAATTCCCATTATTTTGTTCTTTATATAAGCGGATAACCCATCGAGGCAATTCCTTATTTTTTGTGGTATCTAATAAGCTAAAATAACGGCATGTCCAGCCTGTCCAGTGAATGTCGAATAATTGCTCGGTTTTATGTCTGATTGTGGATGATGTAGGGGAGGCAATCATGTTAAACTCAGAAATAATTAATTTTTTCTGATTCTTCATTTTCTCCAATAAAAGATATTCATTTTCGGTCATCCCACCATAAATGAGTTTTGAATGTTCCGTTTCATTTTTGTCGTAATACCATTCATTCTCATACACTCCATAGAGGTCGGTATAATAAACTAAATCCAGAGCAGATGAAAGACTATCCAATTGAGATTCATCCAAGGAGTCCATGTCCTGTGTGTAGAACTGCTTGTTTTTTAATGGATAAAATCCATCATAATCAGTATTGGCTTGATAGGATGAAAGATCATCTTTTGTATATCTGTATTGGTTTAGCACCCAATTCAATGCTAGATGCTCATTGCGTTGGAAAGTAGATACTGTTTTGTCTAATATGTAAATATTGACTGGTTTTTCTTTTGAAAATTGCCACCATAAATAGCTGAATAAGGGAGTCAGTAGGATCAGAAAAATTAAGATTTTGATTATTTTAAAACGCATTTTGATGATTCCGTTTATTAAAGCCAGATTT
Organism: Bacteroidota bacterium; assembly: GCA_018698135.1. Taxonomy (NCBI): domain Bacteria; kingdom Pseudomonadati; phylum Bacteroidota; species Bacteroidota bacterium. The sequence continues at coordinate 57,122 of JABINZ010000160.1, read as the reverse complement.
ATTTTCAAGAAAAATACAACTTAATGCTATCCTGACGATTTAAATGATATGGTGGGATTGTTGAAAACTCAATATTTTATTCAATCTAGTAATTGAAATTTATATTTTACTCATGTCTCAATGCATCGATGGGGTCCATGCGCGCAGCCTTCACTGCGGGATAATAACCTGCAGTAATGCCAACGACAATACTCATAATAACTGCAAAAATTACCCAACCCCATGGTATGACAAATTCGCTACCCATTTTGCTGGCAAATAGATTCCCTATAGCTATGCCAAATACAATTCCAAAAGCAGAGCCTATTTGACTGACTATCAGTGCTTCAGATAGAAATTGTCTTTTTACATTATCAACAGTTGCACCCAGTGCTTTCATAGTTCCAATTTCCCGAATTCGTTCTTTAACTGAAACGAGCATTATATTCATTAATGCTACTGCTGAGCTGATTAAAGTGATTAAACTAATAACTAATGTAACAATGGTTATTGCCCGAAGTTGCTTGGTAATGATATTGATTAGGTTGTCGCTTTTTTGCAAATCAAAATTATTCTCATCTTTTGGTTTTAATTGCCTAACCATACGGAAAATAGCGATTGCTTCATTAACAGCAACATCCAGTTTTTCATAACTGGAAACCTGAACGCCTAATGTATAAGATTCATTTTGTGAAGCGAAATTTTTTCTGGCTGCCTTCATTGGGACGATAAAAATATGGTCATAAGACATGCCGAAAGTTGCTCCCTTTTTTTCAAGTATCCCAATAACCTTATACTTTCCTGAACCCGATGTAACAACCTTTCCCATGGCATTTGCATTTCCAAATAATTCTCTTTTTAATCCACTTCCCAAAATAACAACATTGGCTCCGTATTGGGTTTCGATGTGATTGAAGTTTCTGCCTTCATCAATGTTTAGCGAAGAGCTTACAAAATAGTTCTCATCTGTTCCAATAACGCGTATTCGTGGATTTGTTTTATTTGATTTAAATTTCACAATTGCACTTTGTGAGGCTGTATAATTAGCAGAAACGATAGCTTTATTCGTATAACGTTCTTTAAAAATACGAATGTCGCGATGGCTTATTTTTGGATATTGAACAGGGCGGCCATTTTCGGAAGCAAAATAATTAATATCGCTGATTGAAAAACTATTTGAACCCAATTGAGAGAAATTACTTAATAGGGAGCTTTTTAATCCATCAATAGCTGTTAACATGCCAACAAGCGACATGATGCCAAAAACGATAACCAAAATGGTAAGAATACTTCTCAACAAATTACCCATTACATATCTGAATGCAAGCGATAGGTCTTCGAAATGAAGTAACTTATATATTAATGTATTCTTCATCAAAAATGAATTATTAAAGCATACCAATTTAGGTATTTTATGCGTTATTCAAATAGATATTATTTTTAAGTATCTTGTTTTCATTATTCAATTATAAGCCTATTAATAATTTGAATGGCTTATTTTTGCATTAAAAGTTTACCATGGATTTTATGCTCGAATTACTCAAAATTGTATTGCCAGCAGTAATTGTTTTTTTTACTGCCTTTTATTTGATCAAATTTTTTCTTAAAAATGAAACAGATAAGAAATATATTGAGAACAAAGCTTTGGTAAATAAAGAAACCATTTTATTACGTTTACAAGCATACGAAAGATTGGTGCTATTCTTAGAAAGAATGAGCCCTTCTGCAATGGTTATGCGCATGAATAAGAATAATTTGAGTGCAGCAGATTTTCATTTGCAACTATTATCAACTGTGAGGTCAGAGTTTGAGCACAATCTGGCCCAGCAATTATACATCTCGAATGAGAGTTGGCAAATGCTTGTTAATGCGAAAGAAGAAGTCATTAAACAACTAAATCTGGCAAAAGAAAAAATGTCGGATACCGAAACAGCTGTTGTTCTTACCAAGACAATTATTGCCAATAGCAATAGTGTAAGGTCCTTACTTGTAGCTACTATTGCTATGTTGAAGAAAGAGGCTGCTCAATTATTTTAAATTTCTGAATTAATAATGAATAGTAAAAAGATAGCAGGACGAAGTGTGAGATTATTTTTAATCTGGCTACTTATTGTTTCAATAAGTTCCTGTAAATCTCAATATACATTACAACAGATTGAAGCCAATTCTATTTCTGTTAACGAACATGTAGCAGAAGATAGTCGAATAAATGAGCTGATTCAGCCGTATAAAGATAGCCTGTCGCTAACAATGAACCAGGTTATAGGTCATTCAGCAATAGAAATGAGTAAAGATTTTCCTGAAGGACTTTTGGGGAATTTTGTTACGGATTTGATGTTTGAAATGACCACAAATCAGTTGCATAAACAAGTTGATTTTGCTTTTACAAACAATGGGGGCTTACGAACAATATTGCCAAAAGGAGACATTAGCCTAAGTAAGATTTATGAGTTGATGCCATTCGAGAATGAAATTATTGTTTTAGAAATGGATTATGAAACGCTGACCAAACTTTTTGATTACATTGCTTTAGGTGGAGAACTTGCTGTATCAGGCTTAATGCTCACTATCAAAAATGACACAATATTTGAAGCAACAATTGGAGGAAAAGAGATTGATAAGCAAAAAATATATAAAGTAGCTACTATCGATTATCTTGCAAATGGAGGTAGTGGGATGTCTTTTTTAGAAGATATAAGCTATCGAGATTTAGTTGGAGTTCGCCTTAGAGATATGATAATCGATTTTATTAAATTGGAACAAGTTGCCGGAAATGAACTTTCAGCAGAACTTCAAGGGAGGATAAGGATAGATGAATAGAAGAAATTTTCTAAAATATTCTGGGCTTGGTGGTATAGGTGCTGCTGCATTGAGTTCTTTGCCTCTTAATTTATTAGCCAAGCAAGATGTTCGGAAAATTACTATTCTACACACAAATGATGTGCATAGCCGAATTGAGCCATTTCCGATGGATGGAAGTAGGAATCAAGGTTTAGGTGGTTTTGCCCGCAGAGCATCTATGGTAAGGGAAATTAGAAATGAAAATGAGAACGTTCTTTTGTTTGATGCTGGCGATATTTTGCAAGGAACACCCTATTTTAATTTTTATCAGGGTGAGTTGGAGATTAAACTGATGTCAGAAATGGGTTATGATGCCGCTGCCATTGGAAATCATGATTTTGATGCAGGTATTGAACGTTTATCACAATTAGCTGAATTAGCAACTTTTCCATTTATTTCTTCTAATTACAATTTTTCATCTACCATTATGGACAAAAAGTCTATTAATAATAAGGTGTTTGATTTAAACGGAATTCGGGTTGGGGTTTATGGTTTAGGAATTGAGTTGGATGGCCTGGTTCCTGATTCACTCATTGGTGATACAGTCTATAAGAATCCGCTAGAGATTGCCATGCAAGAAGAGGAGATGTTGAAAACTCAAAAGAACTGCGATCTAATTATTTGTTTATCTCACTTGGGCTTTGAGTATGAATCACATAAAATAAGTGATATAGTAATTGGCAAAAATACAAGATATACAGATTTGATAATTGGAGGGCACACACATACTTTTTTATCTGAACCTAGAATGGTCAAAAACGCTGAAAGCAATGACTGCCGTGTATTTCAGGTAGGTTGGGCTGGAATTAACCTTGGAAGAGTCGATTTTTATTTCAATGCTAAAAAAAATAATATTTTTACGCTAGCATCCTCAGTTTCTATTTCTTAAAAATATTTAGAAAAATTTGTTCACATTAATTTCGTAATCGTTGAAAATTTTTGGAACTTTATATCCGTTTGGAAAGTTATCCACAATTACTATTTCGCAAAAAAATTATGAGTGATAAACACATTGAGTATTGGGAGAAGTGCCTTGACATTATTAAAGATAATGTTAATATGCAAAGCTATAAAACCTGGTTTAACCCAATCAAACCAGTAAGGCAAGAGGGCAAAGTTCTCACAATTCAAGTGCCTAGCCTTTTCTTCTATGAATGGTTGGAAGAGCATTATGTCAATTTAATAAGACGTACAATAAAGAAGGTTATTGGTCCTGGTGCTCGCTTAGAGTATAATATTATTGTGGAGAATAGCTCCGATAATGGTAAAGCAAGAACAATCAACATGCCTGGTTCACAATTAAATGCCGATGAAGGTATGGAGGTTACAATGCCTTTGAATATATCCAATAGCATTAAAAACCCCTTTATTATTCCTGGTCTGAAGAAAATTAAAGTGGATCCTCAATTGAACGGAAACTTTATTTTTGATAAATATATTGAGGGTGAATGTAATCGTTTGGCCAGATCAGCTGGATTAGCTGTAGCGTCAAAACCTGGCGGAACTGCGTTCAATCCACTATTCCTTTATGGAGGAGTGGGGCTTGGAAAAACACATCTTGCTCAAGCTATTGGTAATGAAATAAGGAATAGCTTTAAAAACAAAGTGGTTCTTTATGTTTCGGCTGAGCAATTTACTAATCAGTATGTCGAATCAGTTAGAAACAACATTGTCAATGATTTTCTTAATTTTTATCAATTAATAGATGTATTAATTGTAGATGATGTTCAGTTTCTTGCCAACAAGGAAAAAACGCAGGATATATTCTTTCATATTTTTAATCATTTGCACCAAAGCGAAAAGCAATTGATTCTTACTTCGGATACTTCTCCAAAAGATATGAAGGGATTGGAAGAACGTTTGCTGTCGAGATTTAAATGGGGATTATCTGCCGATTTACAAAAGCCTGATTTTGAAACAAGGGTTGCTATCCTGGAAAATAAAATGCATGCTGATGGTATTGAATTACCACGTGATGTTGTTGAGTATGTAGCTTATCATGTAAATACCAGTGTCAGGGAATTAGAAGGAGCCTTAATAAGCATGCTGGCACAAGCATCATTTAATAAAAAGGAAATAAATATCAATCTGGCTAAGGAAGTTTTAAAGAATTTTATCAAAAAATCTTCGAAAGAGTTAACGATTGAGCATATTCAACGACTGGTTGGTGATCACTTAAGTATTACTGTCGAAGATATTAAATCTAAAACAAGAAAAAGAGAAATTGTTCAAGCTCGTCAGATATCTATGTTCTTTTCTAAAAAACTAACCAATTCATCACTTTGTGTGATAGGGAAGCATTTTGGAAATCGAGATCACTCCACTGTTATTCATGCATGTCAAACAGTAAATGATTTAAAGGATACAGATATTGAATACAATAACAAATTGACTGAAATACAAAAGATTATTAATATTAATTTAGGATAATAAAACCAAAATTGAGTGCATAAAAAAAGGGATCAACCTCATTTGGCTGATCCCTTTTCTGATTAATATCAACATCTATTTTATAAAAATATAATCTGTTCCTCCTGAAGCATGGCAAGCAGCACAATTGGCTAGTTTCCCACGCATAGTTGAGGTTGTATCAGGTAACAATCCATTTGGATTCATTGTATAATCAACCGAAGCATCAAAAGGCATCATTACATATTCCCAATCTCCTCCATCAGCAAAATAACCAGATTCACGCTTGATCATCGCAAAAGTAACTTGTAAGTCGCTTTTCATCCCAGCATTATCCATCAGGTAAGTATGCTTTGTAATAATGGTTCCTTTTTCAACATCATCAGCGTTTTTCTTCAAATTTGTAAAAATATCTCTAAAAGTTGAATCGGCAGGCATGCTGGATCCATTATGAGAGATTGTTGCATCTCCATAGGGCTTGCCTGTTACATTCAAATCAAAATCATTTGTTGCCATATTCAAATCATCCTGAACAGCTACAAATGGTGCATTTGGGTCATCTTTTTCACATGAAACAAAATAAAAAGACATCACTAATCCTGCAAATACAATAACGTATGAGCTTAATTTTTTCATTTTTATTGGTTTAAAAGGTTATAAATAAAATGGTAACAGGACTGGGTAATTCCTATTCAAAAGTAAATAGGAATATGTTACAAACCAAATTAATTATAATAAATCTAAATAAGGATAAGGCGAGGCTCAAATCATTCTTCCAAATTGAGGGCAGATGCTTTGATGAAATATCCTCCATTTGTTACTATTCGAGCATTCTTTGGAATCTTGCTATTTACTGTTACTGCGATAAAACCATCTTCTTTAAAACCAATATTGACCTCTGCACGTTTAAAAGTAATATCATTAGTATGGCTGCTTGACTCTGTATAGTATATAAAATGCTTGCTGTTTATTTGAATAACTCCACTTTCGGGTAAAGCATCAAATAGTTTTTCATCAGTATGAATGGAAGCTGCTACAAACATTCCAGGAATAAATTGTTTGTCGGGATTATCAAAGGCAGCTAAAACTTTAACCACATTTGCATTTGGTTCGACTGACCCTCCAATAGCAATTACATTAGCCTCTAATTCATTATGTTTAACATTGGCCAGTGTAAAAGTAATTCGCTGACCTTTTTTAATCTTCAGTATATCTTTTTCAAAAACACTAATCTCAATGAGTAAACTACTGATATCCATAATTTCAAACAAGGGCATATTGGTTTCGGCAAATGCACCATTAGTAATAAAAATTTCATTGATATACCCGTTTATTGGGCTTTTCAAAGCAAACTCTTTTGCTATTATGCCACTATTAAGATTGCTTATTGAAATATGCAGAAGTTCAAGTTTTGCTTTGCTTCCAAAATAATTTGCCTGAGCCGACAAGTATTCTTTTTCTGTTTCTTCAAAATCTTTTGCTGAGTTAATATTGTCGGTTTTTAACACTTTTTGTCTTTGGTATTCTTTTTCTTTCTGTTCAAATGCACTTTTTGTATTTAAATAATTTTGCTGTAGTTCAATTATGTCAGGATGGGATAGCTTAGCCAAATCCTGGCCTTTTGAGACATAGGATCCTTTGACAACAAATATGGTTTTTACCTGAGCACCAATCATTGAGCTAACAAATGCATGTTTCTCTGGACTAACAGTTAACTTCCCTTTTGCTTTAATGTCGTATGACAATAACTTCTTTTCGATCTGACCAAACTCAATACCTGCTTCTTTTAATTGCTCTTTTGTAAAAACAATTTCATTGGAATTTGAGTCAAATGCTTCTAAATTTTCAGGTTCATTATTCTTGTTACATGAAGCAAAAAATACTAGAGAAAATGCTGGGATTAGTAAGATGTAAAATTTATTCATAATCTATAAATTGTCGATTAAATAATTGAATTCAATAGTAGCTTGATTATATTTATTAAGTGCAATCAGGTATCTGTTTTGTATACTGTATGAATTCGAAATTGCTTGTAAATATTCTAAGTAATTAATGTTTCCTGCATCAAAACTTTTACCAGCATGCTCTAATATTGTTTGAGCCTGATGCAATGCCTGACTTTCATAATAGCCTAATTCCAAAACTAATTGGTCTAATTTAGTTTCCATAGAATTTAACTGTAACTTGTATGCTAATTCCTTTTCAGAAAGAGTGTTAGAAGTAATTTCATATTTTAGTTTAGCGACAGTTAATGCTGATTTTTGACTCCAAAAGAATAATGGAATTCCTACTCCAAATTGCCATCCTGTGAAAGCTGTTGTGAGATCAATACTTTGGTTGAAATAACCAACAGAAAAAGCAGGACTGATTTTGGATCTCATGGCCTTAGTTTTTCTATCTTCAACAAGCAGTTCCTGCTTTGCAAGAGAAATCATTAGAGGAGATGCATTTCTGATAGACCTTTCATAGGGTAACTTAAATACTTTGCCTTCTAAAGGTGCAATTGGATTCTGAATTTGAAGTAGCTGTTTTAGTTCGTTTTCTACCTCAACCAATAGAGCTCTTTTTCTTTGTTGATTCAATTCGAGTTCTCCAAGTTTGCTTTCAGCCATCAATTTGGCTAAATAGTTGATTTCTCCACTGTTATATTTTGCATTTATTGATTTTTTGTACTTCTGATAATAGACTAACTCATCATTCGCTAAATTGAGCTCACTATATGCAAAGTGCCATTTTACATATGTAGTAAGCACTTCTGCTTTAAATTGCATTTCGAAAAGATTATTCTTTAGTAAAGCTAATTGTGATGTTTCAGTTGCCAGTTTCAATTCCCTGTAATATACTGTAGGAAACTCAAATTCTTGGTTTACAGCTATGAAACGATCATTTACTATTGAGTTTAGTTGACCATAATCAAGGTTTACTTGAGTTTTTGGTAAATCAAAAGCTAAAGCTTTTTTCTCCCTTTCAATTTGAACCAATAGTTTGCTGTTTTTGAGTTTCAGATTATTCTCAAAAGCAATCTCAATTGTTTTATCTTCATTTAAAAGTATTGTATCAGAAGTATTTTGAGCTAGGAGTTGATAACTAAAAAGAATGCTACTCAAAACCAGTATGTGGTTAATTTTTATCATATCTCTTTTTGAACTTTATCGCGATTAAACATTAAATAAATGAGAGGTAGGATAACCAATGTGAGGAATGTTGCAGTTATTAAACCTCCAATAACTACTGTTGCCAAAGGTTTTTGTACTTCAGCACCTGGAGCTGTTGATAAAGCCATTGGTATGAAACCAAGTGCAGCAACTGTAGCCGTCATTATCACTGGTCTTAACCGTAGTTTAGTTCCTTTTACAACACGCTGAAAAATATCAGATTCTCCTTCTTTTTCTAATTGGTTGTAATAGGTAATAAGTACGATTCCATTTAGAACTGCAACACCAAAAAGAGCAATAAAACCTACTCCTGCAGAAATACTAAAAGGCATTCCCCTGATTAGCAATCCCCAAATTCCACCCACAGCAGATAAGGGAATGGCAGTGAAAATCATTGCTGCTTGACGAAGCGAACTAAATGCAAAATACAATAAAATAAAAATAGCAGCTAATGCAATGGGAACTGCTATAATTGAACTTCTTCTAGCAGATTGTAAGTTCTCAAATTGTCCACCATAGGTTGTGTAATATCCTGCTGCTAGTTTTAAATTCTGTTTAAGTTCTACATCAACTTCATCTATAAAACTTTGAATATCTCTGTCTCGAACATTGATTCCAACTGTTATTCTTCGTCTGGTATTATCTCTTGAAATTTGCATAGGGCCATTTTCAATACTGATATCAGCAACTTGTTCTAGAAGAATAAGTTCACCTTTTGGGGGATTAATTCGGAGTCTTTCCAGGCTTTGTATATCCTGTCTGAAATTCTTATCCAATCTTACTACCAAATCAAAGCGCTGCTCACCTTCGAAAACCATGCCCGCAGATTCACCAGCAAAAGCAGCTCTGATAATTTTATTTATTTCATTTATATTAAGGCCATATCTTGCCAATTGTTCTCTATTGTATTTCACTCTAAGTTGAGGTAGACCAATTATTTGTTCGACTTTAACATCGCCTGCTCCTTTAATGTTTTGAATAATACTTGCCGTTTCATTTGCATATCTGTAGAGTTCATCCAAGTCATCTCCATATATTTTAACTGCAACATCTGCTTTTATTCCTGTCATCAGTTCATTAAAGCGTAATTGAATAGGTTGTTGAAATTCAAATGATAATCCAGGCAATACACTTAGCTTATCTTTCATTTTATCTACCAGCTCTTCTCGTGTTTTAGCGTTTACCCATTCTTTTTTATCCTTTAATATTATCATGATATCTGCATCTTCAATAGACATTGGATCAGTTGGGATTTCTGCAGTACCTATTTTTGAAACAACTGTTTTGACCTCTGGAAAATTATCCAGTAGAATTTTTTCAGCTTTTGTGGAGGAAGCAATACTTTGGGATAAAGAAGAACCCGGAATTAAGGTCATTTGTGCTGCCAAATCTCCCTCTTCTAAAGTTGGTATAAACTCTCCACCCATTCTGGAAAACATAAAGAAAGTAATAACAATGATGATGCTGGCAAGGCCAAGCATTAAGCCTTTCCTTTTCAAACCAAAAAGCAAAACCGGCTCATGTTTTCTCTGTAAAAATCCAACAATTTTATCTGCAAGAGTGGCTTTTGTTTTGAGTTTCTTGTTTAGAAAAAGCGAAGACATCATTGGAACATAGGTGAATGATAAAAGCAATGCCCCTAATAAAGCAAAACTTACAGTTTGAGCCATTGGTCTAAACATTTTACCCTCAATTCCAGAGAATGCCAGGATTGGAATATAAACGATCAGTATAATAATGACGCCAAATACAGCAGAGTTTCCAATCTTATTTCCAGCTTGCTGTATGGACATATCCAAATCGGTTTGACTTAAATACTTGCTTTTGTGTTGCAGATATATCTGGTGAATAATTCCTTCTACAATAATTACTGAGCCATCCACTATAAGTCCAAAGTCGATTGCTCCTAAACTCATTAAGTTAGCTGATACTCCGAAAATCCGCATCATCGAAAAGGCAAATAGCATGGACAATGGAATTACAGATGCTACAATTAATCCAGCTCTTAGATTTCCCAACAAAAGAATCAGTATAAAGATAACAATCAAACCACCCTCTGCCAGGTTTTTAGAAACAGTATGGATGGTTTTCTTAATTAATATGGAACGATCTAGGTAAGGCTTAATCTCTAATCCTACAGGAAGAGTGCTTTGGATTCTATCAATTCTTTCCTTAACATCTTTTATTGCTTTGGAAGTGCTCGCACCTTTAAGCATAAGGGTTATTCCGCCAACGGCTTCGCCTTTGCCATCTTTGGTCATGGCACCAAATCGGGGAGGTGCTGAAATCTGGACTTTGGCAACATCCTGAATGAGTATTGGCAATCCATTGATATTTTTAACAACAATATTTTCAATGTCTGAAATATCTTCAATAACACCTTCTGCTCGAATATAGTAAGCTTCCGATCCCTTCTCTATGTAACTTCCGCCTGAATTTTGGTTATTTTTCTCCAGAGCCTCAAATATTTCATGAATGGTAATATCCATCCCAACAAGTGTCTGTGGATTAAGAGAAACTTCATATTGCTTAACAAGACCACCAAAGCTGCTAATATCTACAATTCCAGGTATCCCTGCCAACTGCCTTTTTACAATCCAGTCTTGTATAGTTCTTATTTCCATGGCATCGTAAACATCTTCGTAACCTTTTTTCGTTTCGATAACGTATTGATATATTTCTCCCAAACCAGTTGTTACTGGCATCATTTCCGGAGTCCCATATCCTTCAGGTATTTGAGATTCAGCGATTTTTAGTTGTTCACTCACCAATTGTCTGGCTAAATACGGATCAACATTGTCTTTAAATACGATGGTTACTACAGAGAGGCCAAATTTTGATATGGACCGTATTTCAGTAACATCTTGTAGGTTAGCCATTGAGGTTTCAACTGGAAAAGTAATAAACTGCTCAATTTCCTGAGGGGCTAGACTTGGTGAAGTTGTTATTACCTGAACCTGATTGTTCGTAATATCAGGAACAGCATCTATTGGCAAATTTGTAAAATTATAAACACCCCAGCTGATAAGAACTAAAGTAAGTATCCCAATGATCAATCTATTTTGCAGAGAAAAGCTAATAACTTTACCTATCATATCAAATAATTTTTGATTTGCTGTGTGATTAGAATGTTTCTAGTTTTACAAAAAATAGGCAATTATTTGATGTCAGAAAAGCTTGTCATAATGTCTTATAACAATATTAAAAATGTCTTGTTTATGTAATAATTGTCTCCTTATCTTTGTTTCGTAATTTTGCGAAATACGAAATGATATAATGGACTATTCAGATGAACATATTAAGCTTGCCCGATTTGCCAAAGCATTGGGACATCCTGCAAGAGTGAAAATCATGGAGATATTAGCCAATCAATCTTGTTGTTATAGTGGAGATATATTCGAAGAGTTACCAATTGCCCGTTCAACTCTTTCACAGCATTTAAAAGAATTAAAAGACTCAGGCTTGATACAAGGTGAAATTAGTCCGCCTAAAATCAAATATTGTGTTAATGCTGATAATTGGGTGCAGGCCAAGAAACTGATCGATAATTTATTTATAGATAGAAATATAAGTTGCTAAAAACAGACTTAAATAATTAATTAAATGGAACTAATAAGAACAAATATTAAGATTTTAGGGACTGGATGTCCGAAATGTCATACGCTCGAGAAAGAAACTATTAATGCCATTGCCGAACTAAATGTAAAAGCAGAGGTTTTGTTAGTTGATGATATTATTAAAATAATGAACTATGGCGTGATGAAAACCCCCGGCTTGGTTATCAACGAAAAGTTAGTTTTAAGCGGGCGAATTCCGAATAAGGAGGAACTAAAGAAAATAATTCAAGATAATATATAAGCTTACCGATATGAAAAACACACTTATAATATGTTTTGCTGTTTTGCTTTTTTCTTGTTCACCAGCTGATAAAAACAAAACATCTCATGAGGCTGATAATTATGTGCAAAGTGAAGGAACGGTAAACGAGGCTGATATAGCCGAGGTTTATTACTTTCATGGAACGCGCAGATGTGCTACATGTAAAGCAGTAGCTCGAGTGGCAAAAGGTTATACAAGAATCAACTATGAAGAAGAAATCAAAAAAGGATTAGTCAAAGTGATGGAAATTGATTTTGATAAATCGGGTAATGAGGCCTTGGTTGAGGAATTTCAAGTGACAAGATCAGGTTTATTCGTGCGAACTGTAATTAATAATCACGAAACTATTTACAACCTAACCGAAATGGCATTTATGAATGCTGAACTTCATCCTGATAAAATACGAGAGGCAATAAAAATGGAAATTGAAAAAGTTTTATAATCTATAAACAAAAACAAAATGCAACTATTACTCATCAGTATTATTACAATTTTATTGAGTATCCCCTCCCAAAGTTTGGATACAGCTATTATGCAAAAAGGAGATAATCCTCAATTAAAAGTATATTATTTTCATGGTGAAAGAAGATGCTTTACATGCAATTCAATTGAAAAGCATACCAAGACCACCTTGGATACTTATTTTGCTAAAGAAATTGAAAAAGGACTGATTACCTATGAGGTAATCAATATTGATAAAGCCGAGAACAAAGCAATTGCTAGAAAATTCAATGTAATTTCCTCATCTCTTTTTATTGAGAAAAAAATAGCTGTGGGTTATGAGAAATTAAATCTGACCAATTTTGCTTTTTCTAATGGAAAAAATGAAACCAAGTATATAGCAGAATTCAAGAAAAAACTTGATGAATTATTAAAATAGTCTGAAATGGAATTTCTTCAAGAATGGTTTTCCAGTGCAAATTTGCCTTTATTATCGGCCTTTTTGTTGGGAATTATGACGGCCATCAGTCCATGTCCGTTAGCAACAAATATTACTGCTATTGCATTTATCAGCAAGGATCTGGAAAATAAAAACAGAGTATTTATCAGTGGTCTGATCTATACTTTAGGTCGGGCCATAGCCTATACATCCTTAGGCTTGTTATTCTTTTTTGGTGCTTCACAGTTTGAGTTGGGAGGCTTTTTCCAATCAAATGGAGAGAAATTTCTAGGGCCACTATTAATTATTATAGGCATCCTGATGTTAGATATCATCCGAATCAATTTTCCGGGCTTTAGCAAACTCACAAAAAAATATGAAGAGAAAGGAACAAACTCATACTGGAGTGTTTTGTTTATTGGGATCTTATTTGCGTTGGCTTTTTGTCCCTACAGTGGTGTTTTGTTTTTCGGAATGCTTATTCCTATTACAATAACTTCTGCAAAAGGCTTGTATTTGCCCATCGTTTTTGCTATTGCAACTGGGCTACCTGTTATCATTATATCTTATTTATTAGCTTATACAATATCAGGTATTGGTAATTTTTACAACAAAGTGAAGCTATTTGAAAAATGGTTCAGACGAGTGGTTGCCGTATTATTTATAGGTGTAGGTATATATTATATGGTCCTTTTCTTTTTTATTTAAATCAGAGGTAATGGAATGGAAAAAAGAAATTAAAATACTTACATGGATTATCATTGTTTTTTTGTTCGTGTTTTTTCTTCCTCTTGAAAATTTGCGTTTTCAGGAAGCGTTTGCAGCTACACTCGATTTAGCAAAATGGTATGCGCGCGAGCATGTAATTTTATGCCTATTGCCTGCCTTTTTTATTGCAGGTGTAATTTCTGTTTTTGTTAGCCAGGCTTCGGTATTAAAATACTTTGGTGCAAATGCTAAGAAGTGGGTTGCCTATTCAATAGCTAGTGTTTCGGGAACTATTTTGGCCGTATGCAGTTGTACTATACTGCCTTTATTTTCCAGTATTCATAAACGCGGTGCCGGTTTAGGTCCTGCAATCGCATTCCTGTATTCAGGTCCAGCCATTAATATATTGGCAATTATTTTAACAGCCAGAATTTTAGGCGTTGAAATGGGAATAGCCCGAATTATTGGAGCTGTAGTTTTTGCAGTTGTTATTGGTATTGTTATGTCTCTAATTTACAAGAAAGAAGAGAAGGTGAAAGCAGATGAACAGATGCATATCAAACCTTTGCCTGAAAAACGCCCTATGTGGCAAACATCATTTCATTTCTTTGTTTTAGTCATTATTCTCGTATTTGCAAATTGGGGCAAACCTGCTGATGGAATCACAAGTGGTGGCTGGTTTTGGTTATGGACAAACAAGTGGCTAATTACTTCGGTTTTTGCATTATTGTTTTCCTTATCACTAGTTTTTATTCTGAAAATAAAATGGCATTGGGTTTTGCTGGCTGGTATAGCTACTGCAATTTCTGCTTTTGTTTCATCAAGTCCTTTAATAGCTATTGTAGTAGCTATTGCAGGATTGAGCATGATTACACTTTTTGACAAACAAGATGATGAAAATAAAGAATGGACTTTATCAACTTGGGATTTTGCCAAGCAGATTATACCGATGCTTGCCATAGGAGTTGTAATTGCTGGATTTCTATTAGGATCAACACATGATGAAACAGCCATGGCCGGAGTTATTCCGGCAGAATGGATTGCCAAGCTAGTAGGAGGAAATTCTGTATTTTCAAATTTCTTTGCATCCATTGTTGGAGCTTTTATGTATTTCGCTACACTAACAGAAGTTCCAATACTTCAAGGTTTAATTGCTGCTGGTATGGGTAAAGGTCCTGCTCTTGCATTATTGCTTGCTGGCCCTTCTTTATCCTTGCCAAATATGCTGGTGATTAGAGGTGTAATGGGAACACAAAAAACAGTTGTGTATGTTATTTTAGTTGTGATTATGGCAACAATATCTGGATTAATTTTTGGTGCAATATAAAATATAGGTTGACCTACGAACTCAATGAGTCCATCGTTTAAAAAAGGAATAAATATCTTCTTTGTGATTTTTTCAATTGCACTGATAGTCTTCTTGTTTTCTCAAAAGAAAAAATTAATTGAAACAATAACTCGAATTTCCGTAGAGCAATCATCATCAAAAGATTCTATTCAAAAGAATTTAATAACAGAGAAGTATAATTATTCAAATAACTCAAAAGATTTTGACCTTAGTTTCCTTGAATTTGGAGCAAAAGGGTGTATTTCCTGTTACAAAATGGAAAAAGTAATGGAGGAGGTTCAAGATAAATATCCGACAAGCGTTTATGTTGAATTTATTGATATGCGCACGGATAGTGGTAAAATGATGGGGAAATATTTTAATGTGTATGCCATTCCTAGTCAGATTTTGTTGGATAAAAATGGGAAAGAATACTTTAGACATACAGGTTTTTTGGCTTATGAAGATTTGCAATCAAAACTTTTCTTACATGCTGGTAATTCTCAATAATGAACAGAAAAATTATGCTAACTGAATACTGAAGGAATAAAATAATTCGATAATTATGAAAGATTTAAATCGCGATTTGCAAGTTTATTGTTCCGAACGAATCAATGAATTTGAGCTTATTTCAGATGTCAGGAAAAAATTGTTGAAAGAGATAGCGCAATACATAAGTTATTGTTTTCAAAATAGTGTAGATATGAAACTGTGTTTCATTTGCACCCATAATTCACGCAGAAGCCTATTCGGACAACTTTGGTCACAAGTAGCTGCCAAATGGATTCAGCTGGATGATTTTCGTGCTTATTCAGGGGGAACAGAGGCAACGGCAGCGAATGAAAGAGCTATTGCATCTCTACGTAGATCTGGGTTTATAATTAATAATCAGAGTACAGTTAATAAATTGAACCCACGTTATGTAGTGAAACTCGCTGAGCATGCTGATGAAATGATCGTTTTTTCGAAAGTTTACACGCATCCTGATAATCCTGAAGATGACTTTGCAGCCATTATGGTTTGCTCAGATGCAGAGCAGAGTTGTCCATTTATTCCAGGTGCTGAGAAAAGGTTTTATTTGCCCTATGATGATCCTAAAGAATTTGATGGTACTGCTTTTGAGATTGAAAAATATGATGAAAGAAGCAAACAAATTGCAAGAGAAATGCTATATTTATTTATGAATGTAAATATGTCATTATGATTAGATCAGGCAAAATAGCTAAAGTAGTTTTGAGCTCATTCATATTGTCAAATTCCTTTACTCCCAACATGCTTCCACCCAAAGTTTCAGCTACGAATAATTAATTAAAACAGATGAAGGAAAAAGATCTTAAAAAGCGGTTGGTAAAAGAGAAATATGGAGAAGTAGCTCTTGGGAAATGGCGAGAATCAAGCTGTTGTTGCTGTAGTTCAGAGATTCATCGGGACGATACCATTACCTCCTTTAGTCAGTGTTATGAAGGTTTACCCGGTTATTTTGATAAAGCAGATTTACACATTGGTTGTGGTATTCCGACAGAATTTATTGGGATTAAAAAAGGTGATGTTGTACTTGATTTAGGTTCAGGAGCGGGAAATGATTGTTTTCTTGCACATCATTTAACGGGTGATGCTGGTAAAGTTATTGGGCTTGATTTTACCGATGAAATGGTTGATAAAGCACAAGAAAATAAACAGCAAAAAGGCTATCAAAATATTGAATTCATTAAAGGTGATATCGAAAATATACCCATTAATGATCAAGAAATAGATATTGTAATTAGCAATTGTGTATTAAACCTTGTCCCTGATAAAGAAAAAGCCTTTAAAGAAATTTATCGTGTTTTGAAGTATGGTGGAGTATTCTCTATTTCAGATATGGTTATTAAAGGGGAATTGCCAGATTCAATTCGTGATGATGCAGAACTATATGTAGGATGTGTGGCTGGAGCTATTCAACTTGAATCCTATATTGATATCATAGAGAAATCGGGATTTGATCAGCCTGAAATTAAAAATATTAAGCGGGTGATGGTGCCAGTTGAAATTTTGGTTCATTACATGACTGAAGATGAAATTAATGAGTTTAGAACTGGAAATACAGGTATTTTCAGCGTAACCATTACCGCATCAAAAACAAAAAAGGATGGGGCCTAAAAAGCGATTATCCTTTTTAGATCGATACCTAACACTATGGATTTTTATGGCCATGTTATTGGGTGTGTTGGGTGGATATCTGTATCCCGATATTATTCATTTTTACAATCGATTTCAGGCTGGGACAACCAATATTCCAATTGCTATTGGTTTAATTTTGATGATGTATCCTCCTCTAGCTAAAGTGAGGTATGAAGAGCTGGGAAAGGTATTCAAGAATTTCAAAATACTGGGTTTGAGTTTAGTTCAGAATTGGCTTATTGGTCCGGTTTTGATGTTTTTTCTGGCGATAATTTTCTTGCGGAACCAACCTGATTATATGTATGGCTTAATTCTTATTGGCTTAGCCAGATGTATTGCCATGGTGATTGTTTGGAATGAGCTTGCAAAGGGCAATACAGAATATGCTGCCGGATTGGTTGCCTTTAATTCTATATTTCAGGTCTTGTTTTTCTCTGTTTATGCTTGGTTTTTCATTGCTATTATGCCTGGCTGGTTCGGATTGGAAACCACAGATCTTGTAAGCCAGATTACTATGGGGGAAATTGCCAAAAGTGTATTTATCTATCTTGGAATTCCTTTTATTGCTGGTTTTTTAACCCGATTTATTTTAATTCGGATAAAAGACAAAGATTGGTATCATAGCAAATTTATTCCCAAAATTAGTCCAATAACGCTAATTGCCTTACTATTTACGATCATAATTATGTTTTCTTATAAGGGTGAAAACATTATCAAAGTACCATTGGATGTCTTGAAAATTGCGATCCCGCTTGTGATTTATTTTCTGATCATGTTTTTTATTTCCTTTTTTATGGGAAAAAGAATTGGAGCAGATTACAGTAAAACCACATCAATTGCCTTTACAGCTGCCAGCAATAATTTCGAATTGGCCATTGCTGTTGCCATTTCTGTATTTGGAATCAGTTCAGGAGTTGCCTTTGCTGCGGTTATTGGACCATTGGTTGAAGTGCCTATTTTAATTGCTTTGGTCAATGTGGCTTTGCGTTTTCAGAAAAAGTTTAAAGACAATGTAACAGAAGGCAATATTGAGGATCCTGAGGTTTGCACTTGAACATCATTGCGATGAATCTGAAAGGTTCAGAAGCAATCTCCAGCTTGAATAATTTACCTGGCAATAATTACAGTTTTAGTAAATTTCTTTATTCAGTATACTTATTTGCCACCAAGGCTCAAAGACACAAAGTAAAACGAAGATATCACTTAAGTGTTACTTCAACAATTTCTGGTCGGCAAAAGAAACGAATAGGAGGAATTACAGTACCAATACCTGAGCTGATATAAGAAATTCTGTTTCCTTTTTCTACTAAGCCATAGCGATATTTTTGTCCATTTTTTGATGGCAGATAAAACGCGAATAACCCAAAAAAAGTTACTTGCCCACCATGCGTATGGCCCGAAAAAGTAAGGTCAATCCGATCATCATCCAATGCTTCAAGATAGTCGGGATGATGAAACAACAAAATGCAAAAATTCTCATCAATCACATCTTTTGTGGTGCGATTCAACTTTTGGTATCCTGCAACCCAATCTCCCACACCACCAATTTTAATGCTATCGGAACCATCTTTCACCCAAAATGAGTTGTTTTCGCACAAATGAAAGCCCGACTTGTTCATTAATAATTGTGTTTGAATTGGATCTTGCCAATGATCACTATTTCCTAGAACTCCGTAAACACCCAATTTTGCAGAAAGGTTTTTCAGTTCTTCAAAAGCAGTATGTACATTTTTGGGATACCAGTGAATATAGTCTCCTCCCATTAGAACAATATCAGGTTCTAGCTTATTAATTCTATCAACTAGCTTTTTAACTCTTTTTTGTGAAAACAAGGGGCCATGATGAATATCCGATATGAACACAATTTTTTTGCCTTTGAAATTTTCTGGGATGTCGGTATGAGCAATTTCAATACGATTAGTTTTCAACCATCGACTTTCTAAATAACCATAAATAGTAAGAAGGAAAGCTGCGATAAACAGGATGGGAAATAGTCGTTTGAGAAATCGTTTCACAGGGCAATAATACTGCATTAAGCATTTGCGTTCATATATATTTTTAAACAATATAGACTTTTGTCTTTTTGTGATTCACTATATTGCTGCTTAGCTCGGGCTATTGTAAATTTGTTAGCCTATGAAGAATAGAAAAACAATTACCTATGGTATCCGGTGGACGCGATTTATTCTTATCCCAATTGTATTAGGCATTGTTCTAGAAATAATAGATACAGATATTAACCGATTCCGAAATTTTATCTTTTTCTTAATTTGCCTTGGGATGTTTTATTTATTGAGCCGATTTCGAAGACTTAAACACGACAGTGAAAACTTTTATATCATTCATGGGACAAAAGAAAAGGCGATACATTTCTCATCCATTATAAGTATAAAAAGAAGTAGAACAAAGGTCAATGGTGGGCGTTTTTGGATATTGACTTATAAAGAACAATCAGGAAAAGAGCATAAATGTCGGTTCTTTTCTTCTTTCAATAAAGAATTCTTCTCACAGGTTAAAAATGTAAACCCAGATGTAATAATCTGGACACATCCATTTTTTAATCATTAAAACTAATCGGAATCAGATGCTACCAGCTTGGTAATTGTTTCAGTTCCTCTTATGGTATAAAATACGTCAACCTCTTTCCCATTAGCGGTAACTATTTCGGGTGTAATGTATTCTTTAAAACTAATTTTCTCTCCTTCATTTGTCGTAACAATTATTTCGTCAGGCAAGTCACTCATCGTTTCGCTTTCTGCTCCACTCAAAACTCCACTTATTGTTTTCCATTCAGGATCCATTTCAGGAGCGTATTCACCAAGTAATGATTTTCCTTCATACTGAATATAAGCAAGCATGTTCTCCATCTCGCTCAAATAGTATAAAGTCACATATTTATCTTTGAGTTCATAAAGTGATGTGTGATCTAGCGAAATTTCTTCAATGTTGAGGTTAAAGTCAGCAGTCATATTTCGTTCTGGAAATTCAATAGTTAGAATAAACATGGGGTAAACACCATCTTCAATAGCTTTAAGGAGTCCGTATTCCTGAATTTCTTCATCTGCTGATTCTTGACTTTTTTCCATTAAATTTTCGTCAGCCACTTCTTCAGTTTCTATTAATGATTCCTCAGTTGTATCCTTATTTTGACATCCTGATAAAAGCAAAAGAGCTATTGTAATGAAAGATAATAATTGTTTTGTCATGATAGTTTTGTTTTATTCTATTGTAAAGATACGACAAAGTGTTTCTTGAAATTCTTCTAGTTTGTTTTATACCAGTGTTTTTCACTTTTTTCAAATTCTTCAGTGCCTTTTCTTTTAATAATTTTAAGATTTTTAAGGTGTGCAACACCATGACTGGTTGTTAAAAACTGGAGCTTTTCGCAACTTTCAAATTCCTCACATTGCCAGCATCCATCATATGCTTTTTTCTGAGCACATTTTCGGATTTTGCAATTTGGATTAGCACCTCCATTTCGACATGTTTTATTGCAACGCATTTTAACCATTGCACCTAATACCTGATAGCATTCATCATACTTTTTATAGTCTTTAAAAAAAGGTATCTCAGCTAATAATTCAGCAGTTTTGTCAAAACGATACTTACGAAGTTCTTTTCTTAAGTCACGTGATAAGTCGGCTATAACACCTGTGTGATTGGGACATTCTCCACAATATAATCCACAATAAGCAATGTTTTCCATAATAGAAATTGTGTTTTTATTGATGAAATCTTAATTCAATGTTTTCTGAATTTGTTTTTTATCTTTTTCGGGAACCAGTATTCTAAAAAGAGCGAGAGAGTTGATTATATTTTTGAAGGTTTTTGATCATGCTGTTGATAATATGCAATGCTTTATTTATTCTCCATCAAAGAAATCTAAATCCAACTCCTTTAATTCATAAATAGATTTTATTTGAACGCCAACATTGAATTCATGTAGTAAATCAACTAATTTATTTCCATCAATTAAAATGATAGTATGGTGTGCATCATATGCTTTTTTAATAGCTCCTTCATGAAATATAGATGTTGTTACAAAAATCCCTTTGCTTGTATCCCCACTCATGGCTCCAATAAAATTCCTAATATCCTTCTCTCTAACTTTATTTTCGCCATATCTTTTTGCTTGAATATAAATTTTATCGAGTCCGAGTTTATCCTCATTGATAATACCATCTATCCCTCCATCACCGGATTTCGAGGTTTCAATAAAATCACCATATCCCATTTTTTTAAGTAATATCAAAATTACTTTCTCAAAATAAAAAGGATCAATAACTTTCAGTTTTTCTAAGAATTCAGATTTGACTCCTGCTTCAATTTGTGAAAATCCTGAATCAATTAAATCTTGAGGTGTGGAATTTTCTATCTTGCTATTTTTAAAATTCTTTTTATTCTTTTCTTCTGTATAAAAGTCAAGAAAATTTTCATCACCTTCAATCTCTTCTAATTCTAATTTTTTAGATAATGAATTAAGACCCTTATCAGTTATCTTAACCATACCTCGCTTAGGAAATTCAATATAACCGCCTTTTTTCAAATATGATTTCCCCCATGCTATTCTATTAGATAATAGTATGTCGCCACTTTTTGTCTCTTGCTCTAATAACTCTTTGGGCAGATGAGAATAATATTTTGCAACTACTTGATTAATTAATTCCCTTGAATGATAAGTTTTTCCGTCACACAGTATCTCAAGGATAGGGTTAAATGTTTCGTGAAATTTTGGAATTTCCATGTTTTTCATTTACTCTATGGTTCAGCAATAAATAGTACACAATGGCCATATTAACTATTCTTATCAAGAAAAATACTGGTTTTCCCAAAGGGATTACCAAGTAGTATTTGGCAATTTCTTCATATTGTGTTTACACAAATGTAAGGATTTAATTGTATGCTTCAAATACAAAATATGATGTGAATTCGTCATTCTGGAATCTTTTTTTGGATTTTAGATAACGAATTGGTTGAAAATAGGATTTGGAGATTCCTGATCTGCATTTCATTTCGTCAGGAATGACAAAGTGGAGGTAGACATTCCTGATCATGCTTTCGCTTGTCAGGAATGACAGCATTAAATGGTAATTTATTTGTTTTCAACTGCTTGCTTGGCCAATAGTGCTGCACCAATTGCCGTGGTAATTTGAGGATGCTCAGGTATGAAAATATCGCGCATAAGTTCATCTTCTAAAGCGGCATGCATACCTTTATTGAGGGCAGTTCCTCCATCAAACAAAACAGCATCATCTATTCCTGCTCGTGATGCTAATCGGGCAATACGTCTGGCAATGGAGTAATGTATGCCTGAGGCAATTTCTTCTTTCCCATGTCCTGCTGCTAATAATGATATAATTTCGGATTCAGCAAATACAGCACAGGTTGAGTTTACAGCCAGTGGTGGTTTTTTGTTGGCAAAATGCAATTCTCCTAAATCATCAATATCTACTTCCAGATTACGTGCAGCCATTTCCAAAAAGCGTCCGGTTCCTGCTGCACATTTATCGTTCATTACAAAGTTTTTAACATAACCATTTGCATCCAAAACAATGACTTTAGAATCCTGTCCTCCAATATTAATAATGCTCCTTAAAACCGATTGATTTTTAAATGAATGCTTACTACCAGTGGCATTGGCAGTAATTTCACTGATGTTTTCATCTGCAGTTGGAAATAACTTGCGTCCATAGCCAGTTGAAACAACATATTTGATTTGAGTCTGACTGATTTGATGCTTACTTAAAAGGTTGTCCAATGCAATCGTAGCATTCTTACGGAAACTACTACCGGTGGGAGAGATGGAATGGGCAATGAGTTTCACCTCTTCGTTAAGCAAAGCTATTTTTATGGAAGAGGAGCCTATGTCGATGCCACAATAGATGTTCATGCTATTTGAGTTTTAGATTTCTTTGCTTTTAAGGATTCGAGAAAAGCTTCTATTCGGGTTGATAACTGACCTAAATCATCAGGATTATAATCTGTTTCGATGTAGAGCATGGGAATGCCTTCTTGTTCTAACTTTTTAGCAATACGCAGCGATTCCATTTCATATAACTGACATCCGGCAAAAGCCTGATAGATGACTCCATCAGCGCTAAATTCTTTTGCTGTATTGATGAGTTTTCGGTCTCTATCAGTGTTTGGAGTTAAATTCGGACAAGTACAAGGTTTGAGGTAACGATCGGCTAATGCCGGAATCATGTCGTATAAAAACCATTCATCCACAGCCACTGTATCATAAAGCAAACGGTTGGAGGAACAAAATTCATCGGCTACAATGAGTCCGCCCATTTGTTCAATCAATACGGGTGTTTTCAAATTAGGAAAAATAGAGGGTGAACCGGTAAGCAAAATTTTTGGTGCATTTTCCTTCACCACATATTGCTTGTTTTCAACTCGTACTTCTAGTTCATCATTAAGTTTTTCAAGTTGTTCAGTCCATTTTCTAATGTCTTCGAAGAAGTAACTATTGGATAGTAGAATAACATCTTTTCCCCAAATAACAGGGCCCTGCTTTCTTATGGTGTGCAATCTGCGATATTGCTGTTGAGCCTGACTAACTAAATTAATGGCTTCTTTGAGCTTTTTACGTGTTAGTTTATTTCCAGTTGTTTTTTCCAGTTTTTTTATAAAAGCATCAATTGATTGTATCCAATAACTTTTGGATGCTTCTGTTTCTTTTGTAGCGGGTAGTTCAAGCGTATAAAACTCAATTTCAGAAGCTGTTTCTACTTCAGGCATTTTCTTTTTATAATCGCAAGAAGTTGGGTTAACAATGAGTTGTGGTTTGGCACCCATTGGGAAATTATTGACGTGAAGTTGTCCAATTGTTGATTTGACTAAAGGACATGCTTTGGCAGGCATAAATTCAGCACCTATCTGATCATAGGAATATGCCCCATTGCAAATGCGTAGCGGTATTGCTCCCAAAGCATAAATAATTTCTTCAGGCACAAAAATACAGGAAGTAGCAATGACTTTCTTATTCGCTAAATCCGTGTTTTCAGCATCCAAAAACGCATTCATTCTGTCATAAAAGAAATACATGCTTTCGGGATTGTAAGGGAAATCATCGACAACTTCTTTCAAGCTTTTAGCATATTCCATCGCCAAATGAACGGTGGAGGTTTTCTTCATCCTTTCGTAGCGCGAAATTGTATTTTGGGATTTATTTTTAGTCATTTTTCTTCTTTTGGTCAATTAATTCCTTGCTATCTGTATCAATCTTGAAGGTTTTACTGTCTGAATAGCGTTTAAAAAATCCTTCATCTGTTGAGTTCAAAATAGAAATACCTGCAAAGGATACTTTCAAACAATCATTCTCTGGGCAGGCTTCTACACATTTGAAGCACATCATACAATCGTCTTTTACAATGAATTTACTGGTGATGTCTTCTGCAATTTGTTCAATTCCAATATCACAAACCCGTGAACAGTTCCCACATTTTGTACATACGCTACCCACTTTTGTCATCCTCAATAATCCGATTCTGCTAAACAAAAATTGCAAAGCACTCATAGGGCAGAAAAAGCAAAAGAATCTCTTTTTAAAGAATGATCCAATAATGAAAGTGACAAAAATTATGATACCCAAAGTAGACATGAATATGGTTGTATTGTTTGCAAAATCAATGAATAATTCAGATGTGCTACCTGTAAATAAAGGGAGAACCGTTCTGCCAGGACATATCTGGCAGAAAGGAGCTCCCAAGTCATGAGAAAAGTGAGGTAATCCAAAAAGTGAGTTACTCATTCCAAGGGGAATCAAAATGAGCAAACCCAATACAATGAATTTGATAAACCTCAGTTTTTTAAACAATTTAGAATCGTATTTTGTGAAAGCAATGCCCAGCAGCTTGCGCAATTTTGTAATCCAGTCCTGTATGGTTCCAAGTGGACAAACAAATCCACACCACGACTTATTGAAAACAATAAACCAGGCAAGGAAAATCAAAAGTCCTGTGTAAAAACCAAATCCCCTATAGCTGGCAAAATCAGCCCATGTAATGTGAAGTCCATGTTGCATGGCAATAAGATAGCAGGTTCCTGCGCTTCCTGTTGCATAAGGGCAGGCAAAAGTAGGAATGCGCTCGCTGATCGTAATTGCTGCATAGCCACCATACATAATGAGTATGAAACTCAGAATTTGAATAATGGTTCTGAATCGTGAGATATTTGCAAGATTGATTTTATGTTTGATCTTATTCATCTGCATCGTTTTAATAAAATCGTCTTCGTTTGCTTCTGCTATAAAAAATAAATGAGCCTATTGCCAGTGTTGAAAATAGGATGATGATGATAGGCCAGAAGGATGATTTGTATAAGGATGGGCTTGGCTCATAATCGCCTGCATAGGTACATACATAAGAAATTTTGCTATAGGCTTTTCCTTGGTATTCGCCACTTGTACTGTTTGAATATTTTGCTGTTAATAAAAAGTGATATGTTTCATCCTTGTTTAGTTCTTTCATTTTGGAGAAATAGTCTTCAGGTATCTGAAATTCGGCTATTCCCTTTTCATTTGCATTAACTGTTTTTGACCAGCCTTTTTCTGTGACAAAAATGAATTCAACATCTTCAATTGCTTCATTGTTTTCCAAAGCACTAAAACTAGCAACATTTCCAGATGCAAGAATTAAATGAAAATCTTCAGTAGGTTTAAACCTGTTCCTGATTATTTCAAACGGAACAATTTCGGGAAAAGATTTTACCTTGATTTTACCTGAGATACTTCGATGTCCATTTTGACATTTATGGTTTAATCGTTCAGCTTTTGCAACATGAACAAACAAGGTTTCGTCTCGCACTTCTTTCCAAAGGAAATAAATATTATGGTAGCCTTCCAAATCAAAAGCATAGGTTAGTGCAAAGCCTTTATCTGAAGTTGATAAATTGTATTCAAGCAAATCGCCAGCTGGAGAAACAACAAATATTTCCGGTTCAGTATTAAAAGAGTCAATGTAAGATGAACCTTTTGGTGTGTCTCCATTACGTGGCCAAAGAATTAGTTTTTCCTGACCTCTGTTGTTTCGAAAAGCCATATAATGTTGCATACCTGAAGGCCTAACCACGCGCTTTGCCTGAGGTGGTGGATCACCTGATAACCAAATGTTTTCTTGTGCAAAACAAAAGCATGAACTCATGAATAACAAAAGGATAATACTGACAGTTTTCAGTTTTGTATACATGTATGTAGGCTTATTTTGTTTGTTTTTTCTTTCCAGTGAAGTTATAGGATATACCCAGTTCTAATGTTCTGTGAATTCCAGGGGAATAGCTCCTGACAATAATGGGGTTAGTTGGGTTCCCATAATAGGATTTGCTTGCTCTTGCTGCAAATAATTCATCGGTAACATTCAATACGTTGAACCATATACTTGCACTTTTAAATGTATAACCTAAACGAGCATTGCCAAAATTATAACCACCATATTTTTCTGAGTTGTCTTCATTCATGTAATATTCACTAATATATTGCCATTCAGCACTTATCCATAATCCCTTTAGTTTGTTTTTTAGCGGTTTATAGGTTAATGATGAGTTTGCGATAAAATGAGGAGCAATGCTCATTTCATTACCGCTGTAATCATGGGCACCCTCGTCAAATGAAATGTATTCGTGTATAGAATTGCTGCCAGAAAATCGGAAGTTAAAATCCTTAAGGAATTTGTACTTAAATGTATATTCTACTCCGCTATGTCTTGTTTCACCTACACTTTTTAAAGTAGATGCACCTCCTTCATACACTTCTACGATTTCGTTTTTACCATCAGCTCTATACAAGCTAATATCAACCGATCCTTTCTTTTTGGCAAAACTATACCAGCCACCAAATTCATAATTGTAATAGGTTGAAGGTTTCAGAACAGGAACCTTTGTTGTTTTGTATAATTGATTAAATGATGGAGGAGCAAAACCAATACTATAGTTTGCATAGAAACCACGGTTTTTGCCTAAATCATACGTCAAACCAATTTTAGGACTTAAATGCTGGAATGCATCAGTCGTATCGCGTGCACCTGATATATCATTTGGATCTAAATGATTGTCGTAGATATAATCCAATCGGTCGTAGCGCAGTGCAGCCAGTACTTTCATTTTTTCAATAGGAGTAATTTCATAATGCAGGTAGGCTGCTGAACTGAGCAAAACTGCATTGAAATCCTGAATTTCCGGCCCTGTCATTTTGTAATCGGTATAAACGCCATTTTCTTCGGTGACATCAATTACTTCGCTGTAGTACAATTCAGGGGTGTAGTTAGAACTAATACCTCCAATTAAAGATGAGTTCAGAAATTTAAGTTTTTGTTTGTGCTGAGCAATTAAACCTACACTATTGTATTGTTCGTCAACAAATTCACCTGCATATTTGGTTGTAGGATAATAAGCAATTGCTCGGATTCTGTAAGTTGGGACTTCTTCTTCGTTGAAATTTCGCACAAAAGCTGTGAAAAATGTTTTGCTGTTTTCGTTCCAATAATGATCTAATCTTATATAAGATCTTAATCCTTTGCTGTTGACATAAGCAAACGTATGTTGGTTATACGAGTCATCAGTATAAAACTCTGCACTATCCAGACTTCCTGCAAAATCGGTTGTGAAATCAAAATAGGTTAAAGCTGCTGTTAGTTTTGTTTTGTAAGAAAACAAATATTCTGCTTTCAGTGTAAAAGTGAGTTTATCCATATCGGAATGTTGTCTGTATCCATTTCTGCGCTGAGCCCAATAGCCAGATGCTGCAATTCCAAACTTTTTAAAAGTGTTTGAAGCATTAAATCCAACTTTCTTATAACCTAAATCATTTCCAATAAGTGTAAAACCTGCAGTTGGAACTAATGTTGGACTAGATAAAAGGTAGTTTATTGTTCCTCCAATTGCTTCACTTCCATAAAGTGATGAATTTGGACCTCGCAAAACTTCAACAGCCCCTATACCATGAAGGTTGATATTGTTAATATCGCCACCTGAAGTAAGTGCTGTAGGACCAATAGGAATTCCATCCTCAAGTATGACCACATGGCTTCTGGAAAATGAAAGTGGTTCACGTATACTGATCGACATTTGCTCATTCCCAAAATCTGCAATATGAATACTGGCAACCCGACTTAACACCTGACTATGAAAATTGGCATTTATTTCTTTGAGCTCAGCTTTCTGAATTTTATTCATCGATACAGATGCATCTTTTCTGTCCTGTTGATCTCTGCTTGCTGTAACAATGGTTTGATCGAGCTCAATGGCTGTTGGTTCCAGAGCAATAATTATAAAATCACCTGAAACAGCAACTTTCTTTGTTTCATATCCTGTGTATGAAACAATGATTAGATCAAAAGCAACTTTAGATTTTACCTCAAATTCGCTTTGAACATTTGTAGCTGTTCCAATTTCTGTTCCAGCAATTTGAATGCTGGCTCCTATTAAACCTTCTTTTGTTTCATTGTCAATTACTTTCCCTTTAAGGCTATGTTGTGCAAAAAGGTTGACGGTTGATAGTACTGATACAGCTAGTACGATTATCAGTATGCGTAAGTTTTTCATATGAACTAAAGATTAATTGTTTTTGAAAATTTTAAAAAGGGACAGTTCCTGAGCGAATGATTTGATACCTGTATTTTCCACCTGCGGTTCCCCAGTCTTTATCAAATGAGTTTGAATATTTATAGGCTTTACCATTTACTTCTATGCCTACGTAAAAGTTGCTGGATAAGCTTGCATCCTCATGGTAGCGAACATAGATATATACGATGTCTCCTTTATTTCCAATGAAAGAATAATTCCAATCGTCTGTCAATACGGAGTCTATCCGAATAGTTTCTTCATCTTCATTGAGGAAAGTGACATTAAAATCAGAGCTTAAGCCTTTTACTGCATATGTTATTGAAACGTCTTCTTTGTTTTCTTCACAGGAAAGAAATAGCATTCCGCTTAACAGAATCAATATGAGTCCAATAACTTTATAATAATTTTTCATGATTTTCAATTAAATATTTACAATCAAGTTAATGTAGAAGATTCTTCCGGGTTCGAAGAAATCTCTATTTGAACCGATCATTCTTCTGCTGAGATGTTCGAAATAAGGGGTGTCGAGAATATTGTTGACACCACCTGAAATACTTACAATTACACTGTGCTTATAGGTTATTCCTGCATTTCCCACAACAAAACCAGCAGTTGGCTGTTCATGAAACGCTTCTGAAACATAGTTTTGAGCTGCAACGAACCTAATGGAAGCTCTTGGAACCAGTCGGTTAGAAAGCATTTTGTAGTGAATTGAAATTGTACTTTCAAATGGAGGAATTTCGTATAACGCATCATTCTTAATTTCAAGAAGTTTGTCCCAAGCAGATGACATGGTAGCGTGTGTGTAGGATGCGATAACAGAACCTCCTAATTTATAGGTAGATGGAGTTGAGTATGTGAGTTCAATTCCTCTGAAAAATACCAAGTCTGCATTGTAAAATTCTTTTACACCTAATACACCTGTCGAGTTGGGGAGGTATTCTGCCGGAGGAATCTGACGAGCCGAAATGTAATTTGTAACCACTGAATAAAATCCATTCAAAGTAATTCTTCCAATTTCATCTGTTTCATATTTAAAAGTGAGATCGGCTTGATGATTAGCTTCAGGTTTAATGGCCGGGTCTCCTAAATAATCATAGTTGTCGTAGCCAATTGGCAGTAAATTTACGTATCGTTCCAACATATTAGGGCTTCGAACACCTCTGCCGATAGCGATACCAGCTGTTAAATGTTCTGTTAGGTATTTGTTTAATCCAAAGCTGAAGCTAACGTTAGCAAACTGTGATTTTACTTCTGAGATAGTATCCTGTATTGCAGATGATCCAGCTTTGTAAACAATAATCGGATTTGAAGTTGCAGAATTCAAATCAAATCTGACTGCTGCAACCAAGGTTATTGTTTCCATCTTTTTTTCAAATTCAGCTACTGTTCCAAAGTTGGTGATGATAGCATTCATCAAATTCTCAATTTTTGTTGGAATAAATGGCTCAGCAGGCATTTTATACATGGTTTTAACCCGTTTGCCATCTTTAAAAGTATGCTCAAATCCAGCACCAACTATCAATGTTCCTCCATCTCCAGCTTTTAATCCCATTCCAGCAGAAACACCTTTTACAATAGCATCTACTGTTGAAACTGCCAGCACTGTGTCAGAAATAGATTTCTCTCGTGTATCCATTACGTGGTGCACATTGGATTCAAATACCCTGAATTGTATTTTCTTGATGTTTTCAGTTGGCTTCATAATAATATACTGAGCCGACATAAGCCAGGTGTCATCCAAGCGCTCATCCATGGGCAGGCTAGCGAACTTTACATCTCTACCATGAGATGTAACATATGAATATAGAAACTCATGATTTTTTTTAGGTTTATATCCGGCTTCAGCTGTAAAAGAATATTTTCTGAATTTAGATGGAACTGTTAATCCATTTCCAT
Organism: Bacteroidota bacterium; assembly: GCA_018698135.1. NCBI lineage: Bacteria > Pseudomonadati > Bacteroidota > Bacteroidota bacterium. Next base: position 26,323 of record JABINZ010000160.1, on the reverse strand, counting down.
CTCTGTAGTCACCATATTTTTGATTGTTGCCTGAAAGGTTAAAGTAGACCTTATTGTTGCCTAATTTAACATTTATTCTGTCTTTTGTGCCATTCCAGCTGCTCTCATATCCTTTAATTCCTCGGGCATGAACTTCAAATTTGCTGCTTTCAAATGGTGTAGGTTTGCTTGTGATAATATTTACAAAACCTCCAAAAGCAGGTCCATACTTTAATGCATATGGGCCTTTTATAATTTCAATTTTTTCAATATCATCCACTTCAATATGAGAAACATTTGGATCCATACGATTAGGGCATCCTCCTTCAATTCGTAAAAAACCATCAATTCGTACATTAAGTTGATCGTATTTGAATCCTCTCACAACCGGGTCAAGTTGAGTACCACCTTTTCGGATGGCTGAAACGTTAGGAACTGAACGAAGATAATCTCCTAAGTCGCGGGTTCCCAGTGCTTCTATTTCAATTTTTGACAGATCAGACTTTACATAAGGAACATGCTTTTGTGCCCAATCCTTAATAATAACTTCACTAAGTTCAAAATATGTTGTTGCCATTGAAAAGCTAATGACTTTGGTTTCTCCTGCAGATAAAGTTATCTTTTTGGAAATTGGGTTATAGCCCATAAATGTTACTTGTATAGTGTAGTTTCCAGGAGTAATATTTTTTAAATGAAATTCACCATGCTCATTTGTAACGCCTCCAATTGTTGTTGGATTTAATTGAACATTTGCTCTTTCAAGTATTTTCTTTGAATCACCATCAATTACAACTCCTGTAATGCTGGCTTGTTTCTGAGCATAAAGAGCGTTTGCAAACAATAAGGAGGCTATGAAGAATATAACAATTTGGACTATTTTTTTTGACTTAATCATTTCAATATTTTAAAGACACTAATCGGTTGTAATGTTCTTTAGTCTGTTTTAGTTATCAAAAGTAACCATGAGTTTTGCTATTTTGAGTGGGTAAAAAAATAAATGAATTATTTTCGAGAGTTGTAGCCAAAATAACTTTTTTAAAACGAAAAAAAAGCTAATATGAGAATTTATTTGTGGGGAGTTTAGAAAAGAAATTATCCCATAAATATGTGCTTAAGGGCTCTTAGGTTCTTTTTATTTTGTGTTGGAAGTTTGTGCAATAGGTGCTATTGTCACATTATTTAGCAGTATTTCTTAAAGCGCCTACGTGTTACACTAAAAACTGATTATTTCTATTTATTATTATAATTATCTGGTCTTTTTTTAAAAAAAACCGGCTATTGCTAGCCGGTTGCTCACCGTTTTCAAATTAGAAAGGGACAGTTCCCCGTAGTATTATTTCAAAGGGGTATGGAATATTAACTGTAGCAGAATCTGCCCATTTCATGTCGTAAGCATATGCTTCTCTAAAAATTGTTTTATTAACACGAATCAGTGCTGCAAAATTTGACATTTTGTGTACATCATCTTTATATTTTATATCAAAATACAATACTTCTCCTTTGTTTGATAGAAATGAAATCACGGTGTCTTTACCCTGAATTACTTTATTGAAATTTTCACCATTTATCGTATAAGAAATTTTGTATTCTGATGAAAGCCCTTTGATAGCATAATCAACAGTTCGAGGATTTACATCTTTTTCACAAGAGCTAATTCCGGCAAAAAATGTTATCACTATTAAAATGGAGGTTATATGTTTTATCTTTTTCATAACAATTGATTTAAAGCGAATTTATAAGTTTACGATCATGTTAACAAAAAGTACACGACCAGGTTCATAAATACTTTGAGAGCTTCCAAGTGCTCTGCGGTTCAAATGTTCAAAGTATTCAGTATCTAAAATATTGTCAATCCCACCTGTGATTGTAAGAAATTTTGAGTACTTGTATACTAAACCAAAATCAAGTAAAGTAAAAGCAGGCGTTGCAGATTCTATAAAGGATTCGGATACTCGGTTTTGTGCAGCAACTATTCTTAGTCCGGCTTTTGGAATTAGCTTATTATTGAACATTTTGTATTTAACCAAAACATTGGCTTCAAATGGAGGGATTTCGTTTAAGGGATCATTTAATATTTTATCCAGTTTCAGGTAATTGCTTCCAAATGTTCCTTGTGTGTAGGATGCTATAACCTGGCCTCCTAATTTGAATTTGCTTGGTGTGGCATAAGAGAATTCAAAACCGGTAAAAGAAACCGGATCTTCGACATTGTAAAACTCTTTTACGCCAAGTACACCATTGGTATTTGCTAAAATTGGATTTCCATTATAGGTTGTAATTTCATGTGCAGAGATATAGTCAATTACATAGGAGTAAAATCCATTCACATAAAACCCACCAATGTCATCATTTTCATATTTAATATTTAAGTCAGCTTGATGATTGGCTTCAGGTTTTAAAGATGGATTGCCAATATAATCGTATGTATCAAAGCCAACAGGTAATAAAATAATGTATCGCTCTAACATATTTGGACTGCGTACACCACGACCAATTCCTAAACCTACGGAAAGGTTTTCGTTGAGATGTTTATTAATTCCTACACTAGCAGAGAAATTGGCATACTCACTATTTGTTTCCCCATTTTCCAGTTTAAGGATTTTACCATTTGGAGAGAATATTCGGATAGTGTCAGAACTGGCCTGATTATAATCGAAACGCATGGAAGATATGAACTCCCAACTATCCCATTTATTACTATACTCTACAAATACACCATTGTTTATTAAATTAGCATTTGCCCACAATGGTTCTACATAAATCAGAAAAGAACCTGCTGGAGTTGGAGGCATAGCATAGAAATTTTTTGTTCTGGTTCCAAACTTCTCAACAGTTTCAAAATCGGTTCCAATATACATATGACCTTCTCCAAGGTTTAATCCTATTTCAGCCCGGCCACCAATCACTGTAGGATCAATTGCTGAAACTGCAGCAACGGTGTCGCCAAATGACTTTTCCTTATTGTCCATAATATGGTCAACATAGCTTCTGTAGAGTTTTATTTTAATATCTTCAATATTGTCAGAAATCTTTTTAGCCGTATAATCCAAAGCCATTACTTGTGTATTATCTGAACGTTCGTCCATGGGTAAGGCTGCAAATTTCACATCTCGTCCATGTGATTCAATATATGAGAACATGATCTCATGATTCTTCCAGGGTCGAACAGCGATTTTACCATTGTAATTCCACTTGTGAAAACCAGAGCTGACTGCATCGCCTTTACCATCTAAATAGTCACCATAGCGCAGTTGTGCTCCTGCTAATGAGAAATATACTTTATCGGTACCGCCAAAAATTTGCAAATGTTCTTTATCTCCTCTCCAATTGGTTTCAAAACCCTTCACCGCTCGGGCATGAATTTCAAAGTCACCTGTTAAAGAAGGGCTTGGCTTTTTTGTTACCAGATTTACAATTCCTCCAAATGTGGGGCCGTATCTTAACACATAAGGGCCTTTAATAATTTCGATATTATCGATGTCTTCCATTTCGACATGGGCTGAAGTTGGATCCATACGGTTTGGGCAACCTCCTTCAATACGAATACCTCCATCCATGTGAATATTCAATTGGTCAAATTTGAATCCCCTAACCACTGGATCGATGTTGGAACCACCTTTTCGAATACCAGATATCCCAGGAAATAATCGTAAGTAATCACCAATATCACGGGTTGCTTCTTCCTCTATCATCGACTGTGTAAGTTTCATTTTTGCATGAGGCATGGTAGCAGCACCTTTAATTTCGATTTCAGTTGGGGATAATATAATGGGTCCTTTGTACAATGAAAAATTTACAACAAGATCTTTTCCTGAAACTGTTATGGTTTTTTCAAAATGCTTATATCCTAAATAGGAAGCAGTTATTTTATACGTACCTGGATTGACATTGGAAATTTTAAATTCTCCTTTAGAATTTGTTGCAGAACCAAAATAGCTTGGCGACAAAATTACATTGGCACCTCCAATTGCTTTTTGAGACTCTGAGCTAATAACAACTCCTTTTATATCAACCGATTGTTGTGCCAAACTAAGCTTAGGAATAAGGATGCAAATAATCACTAAAAAGCTGGCAACTGAGTAAATTTTAGATTTCATGTTATTTTATTTCGTACAGATAAATTTCGTTTATAGTCCTTTAGTCTATTTTTCGAATCAAATGTAACCAGATGTCATCATATTGAAAGTAGTGTAAAAAAATAAATGAATTATTTTGAAGGGAAATGCACAAAAGAGTGGTTTTTTAGATTAAGCGCATCATAATAGAATGGATGATTCAATGTGTTAGGCAAATAATGGAATAAGTGTCAAAAAGACTAAATGGAGGTAAAGAGAGATGATGTGCTGACTAAAACAAATTATAATATGAATTAATCAAAATGCATAATGGCCTTAATTTGTTTTTTAATTTAGATGAAATTCTAAATAACACTACGTGAATCACTAAAAGAGGATTTTTTCAGTTTACTATTATAAAAAATCAGCTTAAAACTCAAATTTCAAGCAAATTGTGTTTTAAAGCAAACTTGACCAATTCAACTGTATTTTTCAGTTGTAACTTTTGAAGGATATTGCTTTTATGCGTTTCGACTGTGCGCAAAGAAACAAAAAGTTTAGCAGCTACTTCTGTATTGCTTAAGCCTTCAATTACTAGTTTAAGCACTTCTTTTTCTCTTTTGGAAAGTGACTCATAATCGGGCAAATCGGTTTGATTGTTTTTTGCCTCGTTTAAGAAATGCTTTTGCATGGTTTGACTTACGGAATGACTAAAGTATTCATTTCCTTTTCGTACTTCATGAATTGCCTTTAATAACTCTTCTTTTGTTGTTTCCTCTTTAGGTAGATATCCATTTGCGCCAGCCCGAATGGCCTTGAATATATAATCCTCTTTGCTGTGCATGGAAAGAACAATAATGGCTGTTTCCTTATTAAATCCTCTAATTCTTTCAATGAGTTCAATTCCTGTTATACCCGGCATCGACAAGTCAACTATCAGCACATCTGGTTTCAAACTAAATGTTTTATCAATTGCTTCAATTCCATTGCTGGCTTCATCCACAATAGCTACTTCTTCTGAATTTTCAAACATTGACTTGATCCCATCCCTAAAAATAGGATGATCGTCAACCAGAATAACTGTTATCTTTTGCATATTTTTTTTCTAGAGGAATTCTTATTTTAATATTTGTTCCTTGTTTATTTGTGCTCTCAATTTCACAACTCCCATTCAATATTTCTGCTCTATCTCGAATATTATTTAATCCATTTCCTTTGGTATAATATCCTATGTCATAACTAAATCCTTTGCCATTGTCCTGAATAATCAAGGTAAGCTGTTCATTATTTCCCAATAGCTGAACATTTACCTCACTTGCATCAGCATGTTTTTGAATGTTGCTTAATGCTTCCTGGCAAATTCGATAGATATAGGTTTTTTGCTTGATGCTTATTAATTCAGATATTCCGTGAGATACAAAATCAACTTTGATGTTGGAATTGATTTTGAATTCATGACAAAGATTTTTGATGGATGTTATCAAACCCAATTCTTCAAGTGATATGGGCAATAGGTTGTTTGAAATACGTTTTGTTTCGTCTAAAGTTTTTTGAAAGATCGATCGTAAGTCTTCGATTCGAGTGGCTAAGTTTTTTGGGATTTTGATATATAATTCCTCAAGTCGGACTTTTAGTGCTAATAAGTATTGCCCCAAACCATCATGAATTTCTCTGGAAACCCTTTTTCTTTCAATTTCCTGTCCATCAATTTGGGCAGTCAGTTTCTTTTGCCTTTCTTCCTTTATTTGTTCTGCTTTCTTGGCCAATTCAATATGGTATTCCGTTTCTTTTGCCAATAATTGTGCACTTCGTTGCAAGCGGAATAATAAGAGCATTAATAAGGTTAAAATGCTGATAACAACACCTGATAATAAATAAACCTTGAAAGTGTTTTTTTTCACCGGTTCTAAGATTAGCGTATAGGGGACATTTGTGATAATAGTCCAAAGGTTATTATATATGGGTATTTTCTGATAAGTAGCCAGACAATAATTACTATGAGCAAAATCAATGTATCTGCCAGTTCCAGAATTATTTGCATGAAGCTCTTCAAAAAAAGCTCTCGACTCTTTCAAATATATTTCAGATTTTTCAGTAGAATAACCAGCAACTTTCTGGGTGATTTCAAGATCCTTCATGATATACCATGAATTCAAACCTAAATAATTTGAATCGTGATGTGCTAAAATCCTATTCGAATTGTCAATCATCCATAAATAAGCATTTTGACCAATGGTTACAGGATCAAGGTATTTTTTCGTGATTTTGTCAATGGAAATAACCCAACTAATTAAGCCTAGATATTCATTATCTCTGAAGATAGGTACTGAAATTACAAAAAACTGAAGGTTGTGATTATTGGTAATAACATCACTTACATAAGTTTCCCCCTGAGCAAATGTGTCGAATGGATATACATTTCCCAACCTTCTCAAATGTTTAGAATTTTCAAATAAATATTCAGGATAGCCTAATATAAATTCACCATTTTTGTCCTGCATTAATATGGCGTTTATATCATTTTGATGAATTTCATATAGGTTTCTGATGCAACAAAAAGAGGTGTCGTTTACATCATGTTTTGCTGAAAGGGCCTTTTCCTGAATCAATGGATTGACTGAAATAGTTAATAGATTATCACCAAATTTTGAGAAGAAACTTTCAATGTTCAAAGAAGAAATTTGTGTTATGGAACTCAATTGAGTTGACCATTGTTCGACTATACTTTCTTTGAATTTAGAATCTATTCGGTGTGCAATTATTGCTGTTATGACGATGATTCCAGATAAGCAAAGGATATAAATGAAGGTAAATGTATAGGCGCTTTTTTTTCTATTTCTGTTTGCTAACATTAGATTAACTAAAAGAGATTATGTATGTAAAAATACATAAAATAATTGATGGTCCGTAAAATTACCACTTATTAAAAAACTATTAATAACTTGGGAAAAATTAAATGACGTGAATATAATCAAATTTATTTCCGATTTTCCAGATGAAAATAGTTGTAGGGATCATTTTAGGAAGGTTCGAGAACACCAGGGTATAAGCTGTAAGAAATGTGGCAGCACCAAGCATTATTGGTTAAAAGGGAAATGGCAATGGCAGTGCTCAGAATGCCGATTTAGAACAGGCCTGCGAAGTGGAACGATGATGGAACATGCAAAATTACCGATAAGAAAATGGTACTTAGCCATGGCTTTTATGAGCTTCTCAAAGAAGGGCATATCTGCAACAGAAATGCAAAGGCAACTTGATCATAGTCGCTATGAATCCATTTGGTCAATGATGCATAAGATCCATCAAGCTATGGGGAAAAGGGATAGTCTCTATGAATTGGCTGGAATGCTTGAATTTGATGAAGGATATTTTGAGACAGAAACCAACAGCATGGTCAGAAAAAATTTAAAGCGAGGTCGTGGAAGCAAACGACAGGTTAATGTTGCTGTTATGGCTGAATCTATACCACTTGAAGATATTAAGACAGGAAAGCAATCAAAACATTGCAGGTATTTTAAGATGAAAGTTTTGGAAACTCATGCTTCCACTGAAATCGATGATGTTATAAAGGATAATATTAACGAGAAAAGCATTGTATTTAGTGACAAAAGCACCAGTTATGTTGATATTTCTAAATATGTTGAAATTCACATTACAGAAAAATCAACCAAAGAAACAACAACAAAGACTCTGCCCTGGGCTCATATAGCGATTAGCAATGCAAAACGCAACTTTTTGGGAATTTATCACAAGATTAGTGGCAAATACTTACAGCTATATTTAGATGAATTCTGCTATAAACTTAACAGAAGATACTTTGGAGATAAGCTATTTGATAGACTAACAATTGCTTTATCAAATAACAACTGGTATATTAACGGATGATCAAATAAAATAATAGAGTATTTCAGAAAGCTTGATAGATTGTCAATAGTCGTATTCTTTTTTGCTCGATGCTAAAACTTCAAATTTTTGTATTCTACCCTCAAACTGACCATAATACAGGCTACGTTTAAAAATCGACTTTAATCCAATAAAGTTTAAAGCATCCAAGTCCTGACTATAAATAACGGCTGTGTAACCTATGTATTTGGATTTAAGCATATTGCCTAATTTTTCATAATAATCACGGGGACTCATTCGTTGAATTTTATCAGAAGGAGGAGGGCATATTATCACCATTCCTTTATCCTGAATTGGGTTCACTTCATCAAAACGAGCTACGTCCAATTGGATTTTTGAAAATAATTTTGAATTCAAAATAATGGATTTACCGGCTTTTATCAATGATGGTTGTTCATCATATCCATATATTCGTTTGGAAAATGGTCGAATAGCAGCATGTGCATCTTCCACCACCTTGTTCCATACACTTTTATCGAAATCTTTCCATTCCATAAATGCAAAATGATCCCGACTAATGTTAGGAGCAATATTGTTGGCAATTAAAGACGCTTCAATAGGTATGGTTCCTATATTACACATTGGATCGATGAAGTAGCTGTCTTTTTTCCAACCAGATATAAGAATAAGTCCGGCAGCAAAAGCTTCGTTCAAATAGCGTTGTTGTTGATCTTGCTTATAGCCTCTGTGGTTCAATGGTTGACCAGAAGTGTCTAAGGAAATAGTGCAACTTTCTTTATAAATATGCACATGTATCCGAAAGTCAGGATTGCTTAACTCGATAGTTGGAATGGTGTTTTTCGCCTTCTTGAAATAGCTATTAATACCTTCTTTTACTTTGGATACAGCTATGCGTGGATGCTGAATAGTGGATTCAATCAGTGTGCAATCGATTACGTAGGTGTCTCTAACCGATAAATAGCTACTCCAATTAATCTCTTGTATTTTATGGTATAAACCCTGATCATTTGAAAATTTGAATCGGGAAATGGGTTTCAATATTTTTGTAGCAGTTCGTAGCCATAAATTGGCTTTGTACATTAATTCGGTATCAGCTGAAAAGCTAACAGAATGCTTTTTTGCTTGTACATTTTGAGCGCCTATTTGCTCAAGTTCTCTGGCCAAAACCGATTCCAGACCATTAAATGTTCTGGCGCTTAAACTGAAGGTCTTAGAAATCAAACTCAATGATTTGTCGTTTTGTTAAAATAGAATACAAATATATAGTTTCTGCGGCTAAACAGGCTTATTGCATGAAACAAATGGTCTATATACCAAATGAGCAACCCAAAGTTGGTGCGAGCTTGTAGCTCGTACCTCCACTAATATTCATTCAATCCAAATATTGTAACTTTGATTACATGAGCAGAAAATACAAAATGTATAATCCAGAAGGGATTTATTTTATATCCTTTGCTACAATAAATTGGATTGATATTTTCATACGTGAAGACTATTTCAATATTATTACTGATAGTCTGAATTACTGCACAGACAATAAAGGATTAATTGTTTATGCCTATTGCATTATGCCCAGTCACATTCATTTAATTTTCCGAGACAACAATAATAATCCCTCAAAGCTAATTAAGGAGTTTAAAACATTTACCTCAAAACAAATGAGAAAAGAAATTGATGGGAATGAACAAGAAAGCAGAAGGAAATGGATATTACAAATGATGAGAGATGCAGGAATGAAAAATAGTAATGTTCAAGATTTTCAATTCTGGCAACAACATAAGCAACCAATTGAACTTTGGAGCAATCATGTTCTTGAACAAAAATTAGATTATGTACACAATAACCCAGTTGTAGCAGGATTTGTGGATGAACCTCATCATTGGAAATATAGTAGTGCAAGAGACTATGTAGGCATTTCAGGTAATGTAAAAATCTGCTTGTTAGAATAAGATGTAGTTAATGGTACGAGCTACAAGCTCGCACCAACAAGGGGGGCAAGCTCGCACCAACAAATCCGTAATTCCAAAATTCTACTTCCAATCCGGCAACCTACCTGGCGTATTTGGAGCCTTTAGTTTTTCCAAGTCTGTTTCAAGTGCTTTATATTGTACCAATAATTTTTTCATTTTGTCGTAAACGATATCAAACTCTTCCTTTGCTGCTTGATAACTATCATAATGTGTTTGAGTTGGTTTGTCATTGGTTTTCCAAAGTTCCCATGTAATGGTTCCTAAGCGGCCATTAATGGATTGAGGAACAGGTGCATTGCGCTCTGTACGAATTTTATCGCCTGTTAATGCTTTTGTGATTACTTTATTTTCCAATTCAATTGTTCTTGCCTTTTGCAATAAAGCAACATTAGGTTGATCAACTAGTTTTAATGCTTGTTGAGCTAATCGACTATTTTTATCCAAGTTGTTAGAAAATTCGATGCTTGCTGAAACAACTCGTCTTAGTTCGCTGATTTTTTGTGTAAAGCTTAAAAGTTCAGCTCTATCTACTGCATTAATTTCAGCATCATGCAAAAACTTGCTAGTAAATTTTACAGCTTCAAACAAAGCTGTTGTTTTGCCATCTTCAACCAAATCAAGTTGAACACTATATTCGCCTGGCAATGTTAGCAAGCCACCTTCCTGCTCATTTTTCGAATTCAATCGGGCAGTCCCGTTGCTTGCATAGCGTAAATCCCATGTAATTCTTTGCAATCCTTTGCTCGCGTTTGCATGTAGTCTTCTGATAATATTACCGCTTGCATCTTTTATCGTAAATAGTAGATAGGCTGCTTTTTCAAGTGATTCTGCTTCCAATTCTTCAAAACTTGGATAAGGTGGTTTTTCCCCATTCTTGATGGCTTCTTTTTCCTTCTCCTTACGAACTTGTTTTTTTGTTTTCGGACTTTCTTTTAAATAATAAGTAAAAGTTGCTCCAAAATCTGGGTTTTTAGCCGTATAAAATGCATCACCCTGAGATCCTTTTTCACTTCCCAAAGGTCTCTCGTGTACAAACATCAAAGCATCTTTGATTGGAAAGATGATGGCTGGTTTTTCAAATGATTCATCATTTAAATTTCGCAATGCTGAGTAGTTGTCGAGAATATAAAAACTGCGTCCAAAAGTACCCAGTACTAAATCACTTTCTCTTTGCTGAATGGCAATATCGCGAACAGCTATTGTTGGTAAACCAGATTTTAATTGTATCCATTTTTTGCCTTCATTATAACTGAAGTAAACTCCATATTCGGTTCCAATAAACAAAAGGTTTTTGTCTTTGTGATCTTGAACTATTGTATAAACAACATCAGGCTCTTCCAGATTGCTGCTAATGTTTGTCCAACTTTTTCCTTTGTCGGAGCTTTTCAGAATATACGGTTTGAAATCAGCCATTTTGTGATTGTCGAAAGTGGCAAAAACCACATTTTCATCAAACAGAGATGGCGTAATACAACTCACATAACTGAATTCTGGAACTCCGTGAAAATTTTTATAGCGTTTCCAATTTTGACCACCATCAAGCGAAACATTGATTAAACCATCATCTGTTCCAACATAAAGCAAGCCTTCTTTCTTAGGACTTTCAGCCAGAGAAACAATATTACCATAAATAGAGGTTGATGCATTTTTCGCCACAGCATCAATAGGCCAAACCTTACCCATTATTTCCAATTTATCACGATCTGTTTGACGTGTTAAATCAGGACTGATAATTTGCCAGGTATTGCCTTTGTCATCACTTTTAAAAAGTTTGTTGGCCGCAAAATAAAGTCTCTTATGTGCATGTGGACTTATAATTAATGGAGCATCCCAATTCCATCGATAGGGTTCTTCGTTTTTCTTTTCTATGGGCTTAATTCCAATCGATTCACCACTTTTTCTGTTGTAACGTACCAACCAGCCATACTGACTTTGAGAATACACAATATCCGGATCAATAGGATCGATGACCGTTTCAAAACCATCGCCACCTTTTGTTAAATACCAATCGGCATTGGTAATACCCGAAATACTGGTGGTTTGTGATGGTCCTCCTTGAGTGCTATTGTCTTGGGTTCCACCATAAACATAATAAAATGGCATTGTATTGTCAACCGAAACTCGGTAGAACTGAGTTATGGGTAAATTTGCCTTGTACTCCCAACTTTGTGCAAAATCAACAGTTTCATAAATGCCACCATCTCCACCAATAAGAATATGGTTGGTATTATTTGGATTAATCCAAAAAGCATGATCATCTACATGACGATTTTTATTTCCTAAGCGTTTGAAACTATTTCCTCCATCTTCTGTATAGCTTGTATACGTATCTAGGATGTAAACTTTATCTGCATCAACAGGATCGCAGAAAATCTCATTGTAATATTGTGCGCTTGCGGTATTGTATTTATAGGTTTTTGTCCAGGATTCACCTCTATCAGTAGACTTATAAAATCCTCCATTATCTTCCGCTGCTTCAATAATCGCATATAAATAATCTGGATTCACAGGCGAAATAGCTAAACCAATTCGGCCAATATCACCTGCTGGAATTCCTTTTGAGAGTTTGCGCCAATTTTTCCCACCATCTGTGCTTTTATGAATGGCACCTTCAGGACCGCCATTTATTAATGTCCACGTATGACGTCTTCTTTGGTAGGAAGCTGCATACAAAACATCTGGATTTCTTGGATCCATCACCACATCAGTCACACCTGTATTTTCACTGATGGTTAAAACAGCATCCCATGTTGTACCACCATCTATACTTTTGTACAGTCCACGATCTCCACCTGGACCCCAAAGTGGTCCTTGTGCGGCAACATAAATTATATTTGATTTATTTGGATGAACAATGATTTTTGCAATATGTTCAGATTTTTTCAAACCCATATTGGTCCAGCTTTGTCCGCCATCCAGACTTTTATAAATACCATCGCCCCAGCTAACAGAGCGCTGACTATTGTTCTCTCCACTACCAACCCAAACAGTATGTGGATTATTGGGATCGATGGTTACACAACCAATGCTGAATGATTTCTCACTATCGAAAATAGGTTTCCAGGTGGTTCCTGAGTTCTGCGTTTTCCATACGCCACCGCATGCCACCGCCACATAATATTCATGGATATTGTTTGGATTTACAGCAAAGTCTGTTATTCTACCTGACATCAAAGCAGGGCCGATACTCCTGAATTTTAATCCAGAAAAAGTGGATGATTTCATCAGGTCTTTGTCTTCATCTTTTTGAGAGAAGGTTAAAGCAGGCAATAAAATACAAAGAGCAAGTAGAATGATATATTTTTTCATTGTAAAGAATTAAAGTTTTAATATGCCAATAATTTTTTGATTCATGAATTTGCCACCGGGATAACGATCGGTATAATCAAAATTTAACCAAATATAACCATCTTCATCTTCATGGAAAAAGATGTCTTTGCCTTCTGTTTCGAACAATTGCCTGATAAGCAGGTTGTATTTTACCAAATCCTGTTTGTGGCAGATTTTTACTTCGGGATATAAGTGGCCTACCGTACGAACTATTCTGGCTTCACCACCTACAGCCATTATGCAACTAGCCATAACTATTGAATGATCGTCACAATCGCCAGATAAATGCATGATACTTTCACGTGCAGATGCATAATAATCTGAATTAACCGGGTCGTAAACATATTGCCATCTCTGATTGATATCCTTGAAAATGGAGAAATAGCGAATTACCTTTCCATATCTCCGGTATAAATTGGGATCATTGAAATGCTTAAGCGAAAGCACAACAGCAAAATTTCGGACAACGGGGTTTTCTGCTTGAATGGCAGCCCTGATTTTAATCCCATTTCTGAATGAGGCTGATTCAGGCACGAAAGGAACTTTTATGGGCTCCTCCTTTAAATAGATTACCAACGATTTATAATCCTTATAAATATCTGAAAAACTGTATTTGTGCAGAAATAAATTAAAAGTCAAATAAACGATTATCATGATAACAATTCCGGCTACAAATTTTTTAAGTAGTTTTACTAATAAGCGGATCAGAAAAAAAATAACTATAAATGTAAGAACCTGATCCAGCCGTATTACATATTTGTCGGCTATAACAAACTTGATGGAAGGAATGAATTTATAGATTATTATAAATAGTGGAATTACAATAAGGAGTGTTGCTACCCATGTTGAGATTGCATAGATGATATTTTGCTGATAACTTGATTGTTTTTCAGGCTCTTTAGTCTGGGCAGGAGTGAATTCGATGCCTGTAGGGTTATTTTCTGTATTCATTGTGGATACAGATTTTATGGATTAATGAGATACTTCCCTTGTCCATCAATTCGTATGGTTGGAAGAAGCTTATTCTTCATAAAGTAGGAATAAGCTGGTTGCAATTCTGTCCAAAAAGAATAATGTGGGTTGTTTTTATTTTCATTCATGTTTTCATCTGTCATTTTAAATGGAAGCATAAACACCCTAATTTTATCTTGTCCATTATCTTTGGCCTCAATGGCTAATAAATAAAGTTCTTTAATAATATTGTCAGTAAGCGGTATGCATCCTATTGTTACACAATTACCATGAATAAATATATCGCCTCCAGGTGTGGCTTTATTTCCTCGTATTTTATCAGATGCATTGGGATAGTTTACGCCCAATGAAATATAAAAATTACTGGCAGGATTAAAGCGATCAATTTTATAAAAACCTTCTGGCACTTGCAAATCTCCTTGCTTACGTTTGGGCCCTAAATCACCCGATGGGCTACAGATATCATAAGAAACCAGTAGTATAAATTCTTTTTTCTCTTTTGGCCTAACCCATACTTCAACAATCTGCTCTGCTTTATAAGTCATGATAAAGAGCTCATAATGAAATTGTTTGATGCCTTTTTTCTTGAGTAAATTGTCTATATAATCGTATTTGTCATTATAGGCTTGTCGTACTCGGGCATACTTTTTTTGCTGATCCCCAAAGCCACTTCCTTGTGAGAACACAGGAATTGAAAATAAAGAAAGTAAGATAATTACAACAGTTGTTTTGACTAATGTTTTCATGTGTTTTGCTTTACTGGCATGATCATTTCATAGCTGTTTCGATTATTTATTATATTAAAACGTGCAACTTTTATAATTAAATATACGTCAATTTGACAACTACAATATTTTGTAATTTGCACATCTGAAATAATGAAGCAACAAGGCCAATTTACATATTTATTAATAAAAAGAGTATTATGAGATTCAAAACATTTTCAATTTTACTGACCCTAGTTATTTTAGTGGGATTAAATAGCACTTCATTTGCTCAAAATGAAAAAGAAGTGAAGTTATCAAACTTAGTTGATTCCATTAGTTACATCATTGGTCACGATTTGGGCCAAAACTTCTACAAGCAAAACATCGAAATTAATCCTCAGCTCTTAGTAGATGCTATAATTATTGGGATGAACAAACAAGCTTCTTTGTTTGATGCCGATCAAAGTAATAAAATCCTGACTGAGTATGTAGCTGATTTGCGCGTTAAGAAAGCAGGAAGTATGAAGAAAGATGGTGTTCTGTTTTTGGAAGCAAATAAAGATAAAGCAGGTGTAAAAACAACCTCTTCTGGATTGCAATATATTGTATTGCGAGAAGGTAGTGGAGCAAAACCAGCTGCTGCAGATCAGGTAATGGTACATTATAGTGGAACATTGATCGATGGAACGAAATTCGATTCTTCCTATGATAGAGGCGAACCCATCACCTTTCCACTTGCTGGTGTAATTAAAGGATGGACCGAAGGCTTGCAATTGATGAAGGAAGGAGCAAAATACAAGTTCTTTATTTCACCTGAATTAGGCTATGGAGATCAAGGTGCAGGAACATCAATACCCGGTGGTGCAGTATTAATATTTGATGTTGAATTAATAAAAGTCATTAAAGATAGTCCTGATTCTGAAAAATAAATCAAACAGGCAGGAGTCTTAATCTGATGATTTTAATATCTTTGCGCCCTCAGAATTAAATAAATAATCAAAAATAATGAAAAAATTAACGTACTTACTTAGCCTTGTAATCCTCGTGCTGTTTGTTTTCACAAGCTGTAAAGATGGATTGAAATTTGGATCAAAAGATTTTGAACCAGAAAATAATGTAGATTCTATTAGCTATTCCATAGGAATGGATATTGCCAAGAATTTTATCGAACAAGAATATGAAATCAATGCAGATGCAATGGCTGCTGGTTACAAAGAATATATTGAAGAAAATGCTTTCTTTACAGATGAAGAAAAAGATGCTGTATTAATGGCCTGGCAACAGGAAATGCAACTAAAAAGCAGTCAAAAACAACAAGAAAAAGCATTGATTGATGCTGAACCAAATAAGAAATTAGGTGCCGAGTTTATGGCAGAAAATAAGAAGAAAGAAGGTGTTATGGAAACTCAATCAGGTCTTCAGTATAAAGTGATTAGAGAGGGAAGTGGTGCCAAACCAATGGCAACAGATGTTGTTACCATTCATTATCGTGGAAAATTATTAGATGGAACTATTTTCGATGAGTCTTATAACAGAAACGAACCTCTTGTAACTCCTTTAAACAGAGTTGTTCCAGGATGGACCGAAGGTGTTATGTTAATGAGCCCAGGTGCTAAATACGAATTGTATATTCCATCCGATTTAGCTTATGGTGATCAAGGCGCTGGTGAAGTAATTCCTCCGGGAGCCACACTTATTTTTGAAGTAGAATTAATATCATTTGAAACACTGGATGCTCCAGCACAATAAAATAATTTTTGAATCGAAATCCCGGTTATTATACTGGGATTTTTTTTAACTGAATAAACATGAAAAAGTACATCTTTTTAGCATTAAGCTTATTTTTCGCCTTATCCTTTAGTTTGCAAGCGCAAAGTCTCAAGAAAGTCAAAATTGAAAACATGGAGGATTCCATTAGTTATGCAATTGGAATGGATATAGCTGATAATTTTGAAAAGCAGAAAATTGCTGTAAATCCATTGATTTTAGCAAAAGCTATGCTTGATTTTAAAGAAAAGAGCACTGTTTTTACTGCAGAACAGAAGAATGAAGTACTCATGGTATTCCAGCAAAAATTACAAGAAGAACAACAAGGTAAAACAAGTGGTATGTCAGAAGAAAATAAAAAAATAGGAGCAGCTTTTTTAGAAGCTAACAAAAGCAAAGAAGGTGTGAAAGTTACCCCCTCAGGACTTCAATATAAAGTCATCAGAAAAGGAGAAGGCCCTAGCCCAAGTGCTACCGATATGGTTACTGTTCATTACAGAGGTAAATTACTTGATGGGACAACTTTTGATGCATCCTACGATAGAGGCGAACCCATTGAGTTTGGGTTGAATCAGGTGATCCCAGGTTGGACAGAAGGTGTACAATTAATGAATGCAGGAAGTAAATATGAATTTTATATTCCTTCAGAATTAGCTTATGGCGAAAGAGGTGCTGGTGAAGTTATCCCGGCAGGAGCAACATTGATTTTTGAAGTTGAATTGATTTCATTCAAGCCAGGTGGTTCTGACTGGAAAATCGAAGAATAGAGAATAATTATCAATAGATATTATCCCGACTCAAAAGGTTGGGATTTTTTTTTGTTTATTTTCAAATTAAGTTTTATATCAACACCCAAACGAATCCATCTGCCAGGCATTTCTAATCCGCCAAACTCATAATATGTTATCCCAAATAAATTACTTGCTTCTACATAGAAGCGTGTTTTTTCAGTATTATAGGATATTCGGCTATCAAATAAAGTATGCGCTTCATAGCCAATTCTGTCTTCAAACCTGATTTTCCAACTTTGATGTAATTTAGGCGTAATATGATAAAAAACTGAAGCAATTAACTGATGTTGGAGATAATCTAAAACATTTTTCGAAAGGTATTCAGATGTAAGCTGATTCGCATCCAAATACGTATAATTAATATATACGCCTTGTAAAAAGGTGTTTTTATTAAAAATTTTCTGAGGGAACAATTTGAGCTCTGCTTCTAAACCGGTAGTATTCACCCTAGTTAAATTCACAACCTTCCAGGCAAGTGTATCACTTTTTCGAACCCAATCAATAAGATTTGTTGCATTCTGTCTGAATCCTGTTATTGAAAAACTATATTTTTCTTTTTTGTATCTGTATCCAAGTTCGAAGGAAGTGGCTTCCTCAGCTTTCAAATCTGCATTTCCAATGTTTGCTGGAGAATTATAGTATAGTTCAGTGAAACTAGGTGTGCGATACGTTTTTCCCATATTTGCAAATATTTCTGCAAAAGCACCGAGTTGATATCCTGCATCAATCCCAGGGAATATTGAAAAGTCATTGCTTGAATTCCAGTTAGCATAGGCACCTGGTGAAACGACAAGTTTTTTAAAAATAAACTTATGTTCAACAAATAATCCCAAATTAGTTCTGTTATGATTTCCAAGACTGGAGCTATAAATGTATTCTGATCTTGAATCACCACCGACTGATGTTTTCCCTATTTGTGATGAAAATTCAGCATTGAAATCAGCTCCAAATATATGTGTTGTGTGTTGATTCATGTAAAATGAGGGAGTGTCTCTCTTCAATAAAAACTCATCTTGATTGTTGCGATAATACAATTTTGGTTCAAAATGAATTTTGCCCTTTCCCTTCCAAGCTAAATTTATAAAAGATGTTTTAGTGTGTTCCCATTGCCATGGAAATAAATTTGTATAAAATCCATTTGCACCGAAGCTCTTATCGACATAACCCATATTTACATTAAAAACATTATTAAGCGTTGCTTGATAAAACAATTGATGATTTCTGAAATCGGTATTTAATTTATATCCTGCTGATCCAGAGGTTGAATAAGTCAGATTTTGATGGTATTTATTTATAGGAAAAGAGAGCGATAAGCTTTCCTTGTTGTATTTGTGTTCACCTATTGCTGTCGAAATGTGAATACTTTTTCTGTCAGAAGTTTTTGTAATTATATTGATTGCACCTGCAAAAGCATTTTGACCATAAACTCGGGCTCCAGGGCCTTTTAAAATTTCAATTCTTTCAATTTGATCAAGTGGAATGGGTAGATTCATATTATGATGAGCCGTTTGAGGATCACTAACTTTTACTCCATTTAGCAGAATTAGTGTTTGTTCAAAACTTCCTCCACGAATTGAAATATCTGATTGAACTCCATAAATACCTCTTTGTCGGATGTCAATTCCTGCAAAGTACTCTAACACATCTTCCAAATTTTGAACAGGCATTTGAGCAATATCATTTTTTGTAATAATGATCACGCTTTTGAATGTTTCGCTCATTGTGCTTTTTACACGACTGGTGCTGATATCTATTTCATCAAGCTCATAGGTTTTAGCCTTTTGGCCAATACTTGAGAAACTATACAATAGTATTAAAAGAAGCAGAATTGCTTCTTTAGCAAATAAATTTTTCATGTAAGTATTAAATCTTATTCAGGCAATAAATACTCTTTCAGTCCTGTTTCCCAATGATTGAATACATTCAGATTGTATTGCTTTAAAAGGCTATTTTCCAGTACTGAATAATCAGGTCGATTTACTTTGGAAGGAAATTCATCCTGACTGGCAACTTGAAGGTTAATTTTTGTGCCGGTTATTTCAAATATTTCTCGTGCAAACTGATACCAGGAACACATGCATTCTGCTGTAGCATGAGCAAGACCATAAACATCAGGATGCTTGATCTTAACAATTTGTCTGGCTAATTCAGCCGTATTTGTAGGAGTAAGTATCTCATCATCGACTACACGAATTTCATCTCGTTCTTTTGCCAGCTTTAGCATAAGCTGAACGAAATTCAAACCACCTTTAGCTCGGCATGGGCTTTTGCCATAAAGGCCGGAAGTTCGTAGAATCATATATTTTTCAGCTATTGATTCAATATAATGTTCACCAGAAAGCTTTGTATTTCCATAAACATTTAATGGTTTTGCCAAATCAGTTTCAAGATAGGGTACATTCTGATTTCCATTAAAAACATAATCGGTACTAATGTGCACCAAATATATATCCTGGTCGTTACAGGCCATGGCTAAATTTCGAGCACCCATGGAGTTAACCTGATAGGCTCTCAGTGCGTTTTGCTCACACTTTTCTACATTATGATAAGCCGCTGTATTAACAACTAAATCAGGCTTAATAAGCTTGAAAATACTGTTCACAGAATCAATATCGTAAATTTCAACATCACAATGATTGATTCCTGACACATCATCTCCTGCCAGCTTAAATTCTTTTATAATATCAGATCCTAACTGGCCATTTGCTCCTATAACTGCAACTTTCATCTTTTCTTTTTAAATACTACCCTGATTTTCTTTTAAACTTCTAAATACATTGATATTGTAAAAATTAGGGTTCGCAAAGTCCTTAAAATAATCCAGATTACTAATCAAATCTGCAACAATGCTTTTCACATCGTGATTTGGTTTATAGCTGAGAATATTCATTGCTTTTTCAAAACTGACTTTGTAATTTCTGAAATCCTGGATGTTTTTAATATTCAAGTGAATGGTTTTATCCATTTTTTCTTCCACAACCTCTTTCACCAGATCGGCTACTTCACCTACTGTGTAGTTTCCAGAAGCAATGTTAAAGACACCTGAAATATCATAATTTGCTTCAACAGCACGAATGTAAGCACTGGTTGCATCTTTGATACTTAAAATTGGTCTCCAAATAGAAGGATTATTGACTGTAATTTCATTTTTTTCCAGAGCCGATTTAAACATGGTATTCACGATCAGGTCGAGACGCATTCTTGGGCTGAATCCTGAAACAGTTCCCTGACGGAAGGCGACTACACTGAAATTTTCATCTTGCATTTGCAATACAGAATGTTCACCTTGAAGTTTAGAAATACCATAAGGGTAATTAGAAATAGCAGGAGAGCTTTCATCATACAATTCATTTACAGTATAACCATAAACGGAACATGAACCTGCATAAATGAATCGCTTAACACCGGCAACTTTTGCAATATAGCCGAGGTAAGCAGGTGCCGATGCATTTTGTATGAAATTATCTTTGGGTGAAAACTCAGCCATTGGATCGTTGGATAATCCCGCAAGGAATATGACCTGATCAAATCCAACTAAATCTTTATCGGTTAGATCAAAAATATTTTTCTTGAGAACATTAATGCTTTTTGGCAGGTGATTACCAAACCATAGCAGGTCAAGTACTGTAACATCGTATCCACGTTCCGCTAATTTGGGAACCATCACTGAGCCTATAAAGCCAGCTCCTCCGGCAACAAGAATTTTCATTTTTTAATATTTAAAATAGTCAGAATTAGAAGTGTTAAGCCATTGGTCGAGTGTTTGAGCAATTTCATCTTTTCCGGATAACTGGGGCTCTTTTACAGGCCATTCGATTCCTATAGCAGGATCGTTCCACAAAATACCGGATTCGGCTTTATTATTATAAACACCTGTTGTCAGGTATTGAATTTCTGCAAAATCGGATAGCACGCAAAAACCACGAGCAAATCCTGCTGGAGCAAAAACTTGTTTCTTATCTTTTGCATTGACTGTAACGCCAACCCATTTTCCTAAAGTAGGCGATCCTTTACGAATGTCAACAGCAACTAAAAAAGCTTCTCCAAAAGTTACACGCATGAGTTTTCCCATAGGTGGCTCCCATTGAAAATGGATGCCGCGTAGCACATTTTTAGCTGATCGGGAGTGGTTCAATTGGACAAATTGATGAGGCAATCCCAATTCTTTAAATTGATCGGCACGATAGATTTCTGTAAAGAAACCTCTTTCGTCTTCGAATACTTCAGGCACAACAATTTTTACATCTTCAATTGCTGTTTGTTCGATTTTAAGTTGCATTTCGACTAAATGGATTTAAGAATTAAAACAAACTTACAAAATCTTTAAATAGTGTCGCATCCTTATCTTTATCAGAAAGGATAGGGTCGTAATAACTCCAGCTAATTTTGAGATCAGGGTCATTCCAACGGATGGATCCTTCCGCTTCTTTATTGTATAATTCAGTACATTTATAGGAAAGAATAGTGTCGTTTTCTAAGGTTAAAAAACCATGAGCAAAGCCTGGTGGTATCCAATATTGAAGTTTGTTGTCTTCAGATAAAATAACAGAATGCCATTGACCATATGTTTCGGAATCTTTTCGAATATCTACTGCCACATCAAAAACACATCCACTTAATACACGAATTAGTTTTCCTTGAGCAAAAGGCGGATTTTGAAAATGTAAACCCCTCAAAACTCCTCTTTTCGATTTTGACTGATTATCCTGAACAAAGTTCATTGCAATGCCATTTTCCTGATAGGCTTGTTCATTATAGGATTCATAAAAATAGCCTCTTTCGTCTTCAAATACCTTTGGCTTAATAATGAGCAAGCCTTCTATTTCTGTTTTAATGATTTCCATGTTCGATATGTTAATTTATGGATTAATACAAATGTCGATATTTTGTGTTTGACAAACGGAAATTATAAAGATTTATTCACAATTAAAATACGAAACGGCTTTTTTCGTTGAGTTTTTGTAAGCGATTTCTAATTCAATTATTAATAGTAACTTTTGCGTTAATATGTACTCATTCTAAATCAAAAAATCACATCTCATGAAAAGCTATCTACCATTATTGTTATTATCATTCGGTCTGTTTTTATCATCTTGCGGAGGTAAGGGTAAAATTAGTATTAAGAATACAAATTTTGTTGATGAAATAAGTTTGAATCAAAACCTATATTTTGAATTCAATCAGGATATTGTGGAAGACTCCATAATAAATATTTGGGATTCAACTGCCTACCTTACTTTTAAACCTGAAGTAGTTGGTCGCTTTATGTGGGAGTCTCCAAATAGTTTGATGTTCGCCCCAAACAATCCTTTCAAAGCAAGTACAGATTATGAAGTTGTCATTAATAAAGCCATTAAAAAGGTTAGTAAAGAGGCAAAGAAAATATCCAAAGAGGCGATTAAATTTCATACACCTTATTTGGGATTGAGCTCATCAGATTCATATTGGGCTTTAAGCGATGATGGAAAAAGAGATATATTGTTGAGGATAGGTTTGAATTTTAATTATGATATTGAGCCAGCTCAGCTTCAGGAATTATTGGAATTAGAAATCAAAGGCGAAGTTGTTGATTTTTTAATTTTAACAAAAGAAGCTTCTGTAAAAGTGGATATTGCAGTTAAGGCATCTTCCTTTGAAAAAAACTCGGCTAATTCGGTGAACCTGACAATTAAAAAAGGTTTGAAACTGAAAGACCATGATTACACTACAGACAAATCAATAACGCAAACGGTAAGTATACCGCCTAAAGATAAATTGCAGGTTTTAAGCATGAATTCCTTTTTCGAAGATGGTAAAGGCTCGCTGAATGTATTGTTTAGTCAGCCGATAATAAGCACCGATTTAAAGCAATTTATTAAGATTAAGCCATCGATTTCGTATGAAGTTGAAATGTTGCCAAATGGATTTACGATAAAAGGAGATTTTCTGGAAGGCGAATCCTATATTGTAACCATCTCTGCTGCTATAGAAGGTGTTTTTGATAAAGAAATGGGCAAGGACTATTCAGAAACAATAAATTTTGGATCCCCCGAACCTCACATTGAATTTGCAGATCAGGGCAACATTTATCTTTCGCCCAAAGGAAATAAAAACATTGCTGTCCGAATTATCAGTGTTCCGAAAGTTAAACTCACAGTTTATAAAATATTTGAAAATAATATTTTGCATTATTTGAGAGAAGGCAAAGGTTGGGATGATTATTATGAGAATGAGCGTTGGTATGAGTATTATGGTTACGAGCCTAATTCGAATTATGGACAGGAAATATTTTCAAAAGAAATCAATACAAAATCTTTACAGCGCAGCGGGAATGTTTCCTTGCTAAATATAAAACTGGATGAATTCGATTATAATAATTCTCTGAAAGGACTTTATCTGGTTAAAATTGAATCAGCCGACAAGCGGTGGCTGAAAGATATGCAGATGGTTTCTGTTTCTGATATTGGATTGATGGTTAAAGAGGGTTTGGATGAGATTTTTGTTTTTGCCAATTCCTTAAAAGATGCCAAGCCTATTTCAGGAATGGAAGTGCGCTTTATCAGTACGAATAATCAAAATGTGTATACGGCTACAACCGATAATAATGGGGTGGCAGTTCTCGATAATCTGAAATCAAAAATTGATGGTTATTCCATTGCCATGATTACCGCACAGCAAGGAAATGATTTTAATTTCCTTTCCATGAATCAATGTCGACTTGAAATGTCGAGATATGATGTAGGCGGGAAAATTACAGCTAATTTGGATTATGATGTTTTTGTATATGGAGATCGCAATCTTTACCGTCCGGGAGATTCTGTTTTTATCAATACGGTTGTTCGAAATATGCAATGGCAGATTGAAAAATCGATTCCTTTAAAAGTGAAGGTAATATTGCCAAATGGCAGGCAATATTTGAGTTTTAAAAAAGAAGTAAACCTACAAGGAGCGAGTGAAATTGCTTTTTCATTGCCTCAGGCAAGTATGACAGGTATGTATTCGCTGGAAGTTTATGGAGGAAATGATGTGCTATTAAATACCTATCGTTTTAGTGTGGAAGAGTTTATGCCTGATCGAATTCGTGTTGAAGCAAAACTGGATAAGAAGGAATACAAACCAAGCGATAATTTTCAGGTAGCTGTAAAGGCAACCAATCTTTTTGGACCACCAGCAGCAAATAGAAATGTAGAGGTTGAACTTAATCTGTCAAAAAAATATTTTTATCCCAAAGGATATGAAGACTATACATTTAATGTTAAAACTGATAACACCATTTATTTCGATCAAACAGTGAATGAGACCGTAACTGATGCAAATGGTGAAGCAGTGGTTGACTTTGATTTACCAACTTCAACCGGTATAGGTGTGATTAGTGGAAAAGTGTATACAACTGTTTTTGATGAAACAGGTAGACCTGTTAATCGAATATCTTCTTTTGACTTGTTTACTCAAAACACTTTTTATGGTATTCAGAATTTTGATTATTGGGTTAGCACACGAAAGCCGATTAAAATTAACCTGATTGCTTTGAACAAAGAAGGGCAAATGCTGAAAAGTTCAGAAGCAGAAGTGGTGATCAAGCGCTATTATTGGGAAACAGTAATGGAAAAGAGTGGTAGAAGGTTGTATTACAATTCCCAAAAACGCGAACAAGTTGTTCTCAGTAAAAAGATCCAAATTAAGGGAAAAAGTTCTTACCTGAATTTTTCACCAGCCAATTCTGGAGAATATGAAATCCGGGTTATGTCAAGCAATGGACAAGGATATGTTTATCGCAAGTTTTTCGCCTACGGCTGGGCAGATACTGAGTATACCTCTTTTGAAGTAAGTAAAGAAGGCGAAATATCTATAGAAAAAGATAAGGAATCCTATTTGAAAGGGGAAAAAGCAGAACTATTATTCAAATCTCCTTTTGAAGGCAAATTGATAGTAACAGTTGAAAGAGCTGGAATCATGGATTATTATCACCTGGATACTAAAAACAAGGCTGCTAAATTAACACTGCCGCTTACCAACGAACATATTCCCAATGTTTATATTACAGCTACAGCTTTAAAACGAATTGACGACAGAGATATTTTCTTGACCATTGCTCATGGAGTAACCAATTTAGTAGTAGAGGATAAGTCAAATTTACTTGATGTAGCTATTACAGCTGTTGAGAAATCAAGATCTAAAGCCAAGCAAAAGATTACCGTCAAAACCAAGCCTGGTGCAGAAGTAACCATCGCCATTGTGGATGAAGGTATTTTGCAAATGACCAATTACCACTCACCTAATCCATATGAGTTTTTCTATCAACGAAGGGCTTTGGAAGTCAATTCTTACGACTTATACAAATACTTATATCCTGAAGTTGGTCAAAGTTCAAGCTCAGCGGGAGATGTAAGTCTGGATTTATCAAAACGGGTAAATCCATTAACCAATAAACGAGTAAAGTTACTATCGCTATGGAGTGGACAGCTAAAAGCAAACTCAAAAGGAGAATGCACATTCGAAGCCTGGCTTCCTAAGTTCTCGGGTGCTGTTCGAATAATGGCAGTTGCTTATAAGGACAATCAGTTTGGATCGGCTGAAAAAGAAATGAAAGTTGCCGATCCAATTGTAATAAGTTCAGCTTTACCGCGCATATTGAGTCCGGGTGATAAGCTTGTCTTCCCCATTACATTAACGAATACAACAACAAAATCAACAAAAGCGAAAGTAACTATTAGTGTTAATGGGCCTGTAAAAATTGATGGAGATATAACTCAAAGCATACAATTGAATGCAAATAGCGAGGGGCTGCTGGCTTTCCAATTAATAGCTGATAAGGCAATTGGAAATGCAGAAATAAAAGTAAAAGTTAGCGCCCTGAATGAGCATTTTTCTGATGAAACAAATGTCCCTGTTCGTCCAGCTGCAGGTTT
>JABINZ010000159.1 GCA_018698135.1 Bacteroidota bacterium | reverse complement strand
TACTCTGTTTTGTCCTGCTTCTGTCAATATTTTTGGTCAGATTCTGCTCTTTATCATCCTAATTAATTAATGTACCTTCGAGTAAATTACTATTATCATTTTTCATCGAATTTAAAATATTTGTTTATTGTGGCATAAAGTCGGTAAATGTTGCTGAATAAGTGCTGGTGATAGTGTATAGTAAGTAGTTGTATGCCATTTGCACGAACATTCTGTAAACTATACTAATAAAATGACAAAATCGAACTTGCATAAACAAATGCGAAATGAGATGATTGATAAAGAAATATTCAATCAAGTCAAGGAGTATGCATTTGATTATGCCGATAATTCTTTAGAAAGGAATGTTTACCCAACAGATGAAGCAATTGAAAATTTGAGCGTATTTGATGAACAATTACCTGAAAAAATTGGCGATTCTAAAGTAATATTGGAAAGGCTGCA
The DNA here is from genome assembly GCA_018698135.1 of Bacteroidota bacterium. Lineage (NCBI taxonomy): Bacteria > Pseudomonadati > Bacteroidota > Bacteroidota bacterium. The sequence goes on along the minus strand of JABINZ010000159.1, from coordinate 5,387 downwards.
TAAATTTGGCTCGCCTTCTACAGTTTCACAAATTGGAGGTAGATACTTTGGATTAGTCAATGGAGGCATTATCCCAGTAGCTTTGGCTGCAAAATGGTTAAATGACTTTTGGGATCAAAACACACCATTATATGTCACCTCTCCAATTACATCAAAACTTGAGACAATTGTTGAGGCTTGGTTGAAACAACTTTTTACCTTGCCTGAATCAACAGTAGCTGGTTTTGTGAGTGGTACATCAATGGCAATTTTATGCGCAATAGCTGCAGCAAGATTCAGAATTTACCAAAGGCTAAACTGGGATATAAATTCAAAAGGATTGATTAATGCTCCAAAGATTAGAATTGTTGCAGGGAAGCAGGCACATGGAACGGTTTTAAAAGCTGTTGCTTTACTTGGTTTTGGAAAGGATAATATCGAATGGGTTGATGTTGACGCACAAGGACGAATTATACCAGAAAAAATACCGGTGTTAGATAATAAAACAATCTTAATTCTTCAGGCAGGAAATGTAAATTCTGGTTCATTCGATGCGTTTAATGTGATTTGCGATAAAGCAAAGAAAACAAATACCTGGATTCATATTGATGGTGCATTCGGATTATGGGCAGCAGGATCCAAAAAGCTGAGTTATTTGACAGATGGAATAGGAAAAGCGGATTCATGGTCTGTTGACGGACACAAAACATTAAATACACCATATGATTGTGGTATAGTATTATGCAGGGATAAAGAAGCCTTAATTTCTGCACTACAAGCAACAGGTTCGTATTTCGTGTTTGGAGACAATAGAGATGGCATGCTTTACACTCCAGAAATGTCAAGAAGAGCAAGAGCAGTAGAACTTTGGGCTACCATGAGGTACTTAGGTAAACAAGGGATTGATGAGTTAGTTTATGGATTACATGAAAGAGCTAGACAATTTGCAAAAGAACTCAAAGAAAGCGGATTTCAAATTTTAAATGATGTGGTTTTTAATCAGGTTTTAGTTGCTTGTGATACTGATTATGAAACGGAAGAGACTCTTAAAAATATTCAAGAAATGAGAGTATGTTGGTGTGGAGGTTCTTTGTGGTTTGACAAAAAAGTAATCAGGATTAGTGTTTGTTCATGGGCAACGACAAAAAATGATATCAATTTGTCAGTTAAATCATTTGTAAAGGCAAGAGAATTGACAAAATTGAATTAAAAACGGTATACAACACAAACTTTAAGTTATGTCAATAAAGTCAGCCTTCGTTATAACTTCGGCTGACAAGGACGGCCTTCGTTTTAACTTCGGCTGACAAGGACAGCCTGCGTTGAAACTTCGGCTGACAAGGACGGCCTGCGTTGAAACTTCGGCTGTCAAGGTTTTTGGATTTTAGGAATTGGTGAAGAGAAGTGTTATTGTCACAGCTAAAAGCTGAACGGTTATAGTGCATTTTACAACTACATAAACGAAATGATTACAAGACAAATAAATTTTAAAAGTTGGCTGACTATGGGAAGCTTGTTCCTAATTGGATTGGGACTTTTTCTCTTGTTTTCTCCTTTGCTATTTTTATTTATTCTTATAGCCATCTATAGTTACTTTGACAATATTGCATTTAATAAAAAATACAAAGAATACCTTCTAACTATTGATGGGACAAATTTTTTCTGCTATAACAATAGAGCAAACAGTAAAGATTTCATCGAAAAGAATATTTTACCGACACTTACTCCCGACATCAAAGTAATCTATCTTGACGGTAAGACACCAAAGTCGGAATATGACCAAGGATTTATTTCAAAGGCACTTTACTCTATTAGTGATAGAAAAGGGTTTCCTTATTTACTGAAAATTTCGGATGGACAGCTTTTCGACAAATCAATTAACAATGACTTCTATAACACTATGAACCAAAACAAAGACATTGGACAACTAAGCAAAAAAATCAATTCATTCTATCAATGAAATTGTCAATTATAACAACGATATCCCCAGTTATTCATAGCTTGAATGAAATGGTAACTACGAATTCTACATTGTCAAAAGGTAGCTCATTAATGCCAAGATGAAGAAACAAAAGATTCAACATAAAAGCAAAAAAATCTATCTTTACATATATGGAAGAAACTATTAATTCCTTTGTTCATTTATCAAAATTTAAGAAATGTTTAATATGACAACAAAAAACTTGATAATTATCGTATTGATATTATTGGCAAAGCCTTTTATATATGCTCAAGATAATGAGCTGAAGATTCCGATAGATTCATACTTCGAAAAGTATGTGTTTGCTCAAGATGGGGAAACAAACATAGCTGGTGTATCAATCGTCATTACAAAGCAAAATGATGTTTTATTTATGGGGAATTACGGAACTGCAGATTTGGCTAATAAAACGCCTCTTACTGATCAAACAATATTTGATCTTGCATCGGTAAGTAAACAATTTACTGGAATAGCGATATCTCTTTTAGAACAGAGAGGTACCCTATCTAGTAGTGATAAAATAATCAAATATATTCCCGACCTGCCCGAAATAATGAATGAAATTACAATTGATCAATTGATTCATCATACTTCAGGTATAAGAGACTGGCCAATACTATTCGCGCTTCAAGGCAGACAGATGGATGAACAAATTTCGATGGAACTAATATTTGACTTACTGAAAAAGCAGGAAGGATTAAATTTCAGTCCAGGCACCTCATATTTATACAGCAATTCCAACTATAATCTTTTAGTTAAAATAATTGAAACGGTCACCGATACAACAATAAATTACTGGATGCACGAAAATATATTTAGTCCGATTGGAATGAATAATACATTTTATGTTGAAGATATTAGTGAAACAATTAAAAATGAAGCGAAATCCTATGTTTATTCAGCCCCAAACTATTTGCCTATTAAAAATAGGCTGAATGCCCCAGGCTCTAGCTCTTTGCGAAGTAACATAGCCGATATGTCAAAATGGATAGTGAATTTTCATAGCAAACGTATAGGAGGAGATAGTGTTTTTGACAGAATGATTCAAAAAGGTAAGTTGAAAGATAATAAGACTATTGAATATGGGTATGGCATATTAATTTCCGAAGTAAATGGCCAAAAAGCCTATACACATGATGGCGGATGGGCCGGATTCAGAACAGGCACTGTATACTTTCCTGAAAGTGGTATTGGTATTGTCGTATTAAGTAATGATGCATTCTTCCAGCCTACAAAAGCCATGAAAGATATTGCTGAGATTGTTTTTCCAAAACCTAAAAAGAATGTAACAAGTTCAAAGTCAGAAAACAAAGAAGAGATTAAAATCAATGATGAGTTTTTTAGTTTGTGTGCAGGTACATATCAGCAGATTGAAGATAAAGGAACTTTCTTAACTTTTTTCAAAGAAAATGATGAATATTTCTTGAACTTTAATGAACAGAAAACATTTAAGCTCTATGCAAAATCAGATTCTGTATTGTATATTAAAGAGGTTGATGCAGAATTAATATTTCACTTAGAAAATGGAAAAGTAAACAGTCATTCACTACATCAAAATGGCAGATATCACAAAGCTTTAAAAGTTTCGGAAGAACAAAAGGAGCAGAAAATTAACTACAAGAAACTAGTTGGTAACTATTATTCAAAAGAGCTTGATGTAAGCTATAAGGTTAAATATGAAAATAAGGAGCTGAAGGTGCATATTCCTAATGTGCTGATTAATATTCGTTTAGAGTATTCGGGAGATTTTACTTTTACAGGTGATTCTGGATTAATTCAAAGCATTACTTTTACTGAAGAAAAGAAAAAAATCAAAGGTTTTATAATAAATAGTTCAAGAGCAAAAAAACTGGTGTTTGAAAAAGTAAAAGAATGAAAGTTAGAATAAAAGTTTTAATACTCAGTTTTGGTCTGTTGTCTGTTACTGTTTTTGGTCAGGCTGATACTGATAAACCGCAAGTTCGAAAGACGTCATTTTTCATTGAACCCTATGTTTATCTGGGCTATATAAACGTATCACGAGCTACTAATCCATGGATGCTTACAGCTATTCCTTCCTTTAATGTTGGATTTAGATTTAAGGATAAGTTCAGCATGCAATTAGGGATTGATTACTATGAACTAAATGAATTACGTTATAATAACAGATGCGCATTTTATCCTTGCCCAAATGCCGAAGATCGAAAAAATATTGATGTTTTACTGGACATAAAATACAAAGTATTTCAGCGCGATAAATTCAGTATTGAACCATTTTTGAATGTGTATAGCGAAGTGTTAATGTATGAACTCAAGTATTATTTTCATAATAAAGAAATCGAACAATGGGAATCTGATTGGACTCCATACTTAACATTTACTTTTGTTTCTATTGGAGCATACTTCACCTACAGCCTATTTGATAAAATAGATTTATTTTTTGCTCCCAATATCAGGTATGATACTTTTGGTGCACGAATGGGAACTACATGCTATTTTTAATCATAAACTATGGTTATAAGCTTAAAATCAAAATTCCTTGATAATATTACTTAGATAGAAAAAAAACAGCGACTAATCGTTTTTGAAAATTAAGAATATAACATGGAAGGAGAATATTATAAAACCAAAAAATCTGTCGATGAGTATATTTATTTGGCAAAAGATGTTTCAGGGAAACAACTAATTGAGAAACTAAAACGGGTTTTACCAGCTAATTCAGTTATACTTGAAATCGGCTCTGGTCCTGGTACTGATTGGAGAATTTTGAACGAATCGTATAATGTCATCGGTTCAGATAATTCAACAGAGTTTTTAAATCATCTGATTAATGAAAATCCAATTGGGGAGTTCCTTGAGCTGGATGCTATCACTTTAAAAACAGACAAGACTTTTGATGGGATTTATTCCAATAAAGTAATACATCATCTAACCGACAATGAATTAATTGATTCTGTGAAAAGACAATATGAGATTCTAAATTCTGATGGAATAGTTTGTCATTCATTCTGGAAAGGAGAAGGTTCTGAAATTTTCAAAGGTCTTTTCGTGAATTATCATACTGAAGCTGGACTCACAGAGGTTTTTAAAAACTATTTTGAGATCCTGTCAATCGAAAAATATAAAGAGTTTGAAGATGATGATTCCCTTTTGTTAATTGGAAAGAAAAAATAACGCCACTATTATTCATAGCTTGAATGAAATGATAGCTACACGTGCTTTTTTATAACATTGATTGGATTTTTGATCATTACTTTTTCATTTTGTCAACAGCAGATAGAAATAGAGGCATAATTATACTTTATTTACCACAACTTTATAAGTAGGATCCTCCATAACATTCACATCAATAATTTGTTCAGCATTCTTCAATAGCTTTTTACAATCAGGGCTTAAGTGTTTCAGATGGATTTTCTTTCCAACTTTTTGATAGCGTTCTGTAATTTTA
>JABINZ010000158.1 GCA_018698135.1 Bacteroidota bacterium | reverse complement strand
TGAAGATCCTCCTACTAGAAATCAAGTACATATACAGGGGGTGCTTTTTGAAAATCATCAATTATAATCCTTTTTTATCTTGATTTAGACATTCTTATCGTTCTGAAATTTATTTAGGACAGGATTGTTTGCAAACAGTCCAATATCCTATTCTGGATCATATACTTATGACAAACCAATCTATTTCTGGGGTTTCCCAAGTGCGAATCTTCCCTTTCCACGTGGATTCCATTTGGATAATCAAACTGGTTACATTTCATTTAGGCCAATGAAAATAGAGCAAACAATACTTGCACTTCAGCTAAAAGAATGGCGAAAAATAAATGGAGTAATGACAGTGATAGGCAAAACCCGAAGAGATATCCAATTAATCGTTATAAATTGTCCAAATAATTATGCCCCAACTTTATCTCGTCCATATTACAAGGAAGTATGTGCCTTAGATACCATTCGTTTCAAAATAACAACTTATGATTATGACACCGGTGACACGCTATTGATCAGTTGGAACAATGCTATTCCCGGTGCAATCTGGTCGGATAGCAATAACCTAGTAAAACATCCTTCTGCCACACTGACGTGGATTCCAAATCAGCAAGATGCGAGTTCTATTCCCTACGAATTTTTGGTGACTGTTAAAGATAATGCTTGTCCAAAAAATAGTTCATCTACTCAAACCTACCAAATTAATGTTAAGAAGCAATCTACAGGTGATATTATATCAACTGATTATGGATGTGGAAATTATTCATTTGATATTGGCAATCTAACTCATGCTGCCTATAAATACACATGGACTGATCTGAACAGCAATAAAATGCTTTCTAATCAAAAAACATTTTCGAAAGGATACCGTTTTCCGGGAACATATCCACTCCAGTTAGAGCTTGTATCATGTAATAATTATTACAGTTACGATACCATTATTGTAACCGATTCCTTTTTATACTGTGAACTATCACCGGATACAATAATTTGCAGTCCTGATAGCATCACAGTTTCTTCGAACATTTTCAACAACAAAGGAAACACTCGTTTTTGGTGGAGTACAGGTGATACAACAAATCAAAGCATTCGTGTATTTATTAATTCGGATACTAAAATATATTTTACGGTTGAAGATTCCACCATGTGCCAACATACCGATTCTATTGAGATATTTATTGATGACATTTCATTGTATCTCTATTCAGTTGGGTATAAATGTCCCGAATCTGGTAAAGATTTGTGGGTTAATTTTTACCATGACAAAGGTCACTCCGTGAACTATCAATGGTTTCAATCTCCATCTTTGATGGTATTTGATTCAAATCGACTAATTAATGTAACTGAGCCAGGAACCTATATTTGTCAAGCAGAAGACAATTTGGGCTGTATATTAAAAGATTCAGTTGAGGTATTAAATTATACTGTAACGCAAGCGGATGCAGGCTCGGATGATACAATTTGTTCTGAAGATCATTTATATAAATTAACAGGCAGTCCAACAAATTACGCTCATCAATGGACAGGCAATGGAGTGGTTAATATTAATGGAGACTACTATTTCGATATTTCAAAAGCAAGTGGTCAAGGAGTTGCTTACATTGCATACTTCACACTTACTGATAATAATACATGTGTAACCACTGATTCAATAAATCTGATTCATTTTTATAATCCCAAACCAAAGGCAGGAAATTATCCCAGTCGATGTACAAATGATAAATTGCTTTTGCTGACAGGAATCCCAGGTGGAGGAAGCTGGAGTGGTCCTGGCATTGAAAATGGCACCTATTTCAATCCGGATAAAGTCGGTTCCGGAAAACATAAAGTCGTATATTCTAAAATCACAAACAGCTGTATTGGCTATGACACAACAGAAATCACCGTTTATAATTTTGATCCAAATATTTTTGAATTAACCACAGCATACAATAGACTTGAGTTTTGCCATGAGTTTAATTTGGTTAAACTAAATGGAATTCCTTCTGGAGGTATTTGGTCTGGTTCTATTATCAACGGAAGTTATTTTGATGCTTCTGCACTCAATGGTGAAAATATATTTAAGTATTATTATACTGACTCTAACAACTGCACATTCTACGACTCAATTATTGTTAACATTGGAGATGCTGCTGTAAAGATCAATCCTAATGATACAATTATATGTACTGATGAAAAATTAGCTGTAAATGCAACATATAAGTTTGCAAATGGCATAAGATGGATAAAGTCACCCTTCTCAGACGGTACTTATATCGGTTCAATTACCAGCAATTACATAAAATATATTTCGGGAACAAACGACAAAATCAATAAGGGTTATTGGCTGAAAATCAAAACCACCGATCCCATTTGCAAAGAAGCTTGGGACTCTGTTTTCATTGATATTAATGAAGTCAAAGCTGATTTTTCGGTTGATACGACTAGCGGATCCGCACCATTAAGCATTTATTTCATGGATGAAAGCAGCAGTCATGCAGCTACTGTTTCGAGCTGGTCTTGGGAATTTGGAGACAATTCTTCTTCTTGGGATAAGAATCCTTTTCACAGCTATAAGGACACTGGCTATTTTGATGTTGGCTTGAGAATAATTTCAAGCGAAAACTGTAGCGATAGCATTTTAAAGAAAGACTTCATCCACAGCATGCAAAACATTTCCATTGCAGAACTTGATGAAAGCCAGATCATGATTTATCCCAATCCAACTGATAAAGAACTCATTATCAAGTTTGTAAATTCCAATATACTCATTAATTCGGTTTCTTTACTTAACTTGGAGGGGAAAATACTTGATCGCTATGTTGCTAATTCTCAAAGCGAAATACACATTCAGGCTATTAATCAGCCTTCTGGTTTTTACTTTTTGAAAATTGAGGCAATAAATGGCATTTCTTATTATCGAAAAATAACGATTATCAAATAATCTGATGAAAAGACAAAACACTGTCCTTTTCCTTATTTTAATGCTGATTTGTATGAATTTCAGCAGTTTTGCATCGCATATAGCTGGTGGAGAAATGAGCTGGACTTGTGTGGGACAGGATTCATTTTTAGTAACACTAACAATTTACAGAGATTGCAATGGAGTTCAACTTGGTTCAGCAAATATTCCTGCAATATGTGCAAATACGGATTCGGTGATCTTCAACATACGGATTAACAAACCATCACCTATTGACGTTACACCTATTTGTGCAAATGGTTGTAGTCGATGCCAAACTTCATCCTGCTCATTTCCCTATGGCATTGAGCAATATAATTTTATCGGATTAATAGTGCTGAATAATGCAGGAAGCTGTTGCAAAATAAAACTCTCGTATAGCATGTGTTGCCGGAATTCCTATATCACAACAGGTCCTGCTAACAATAGTTTCTATATTGAAAGTATTTTGGACAGATGCCTGACACCTTGCAATAGTTCCCCGGTTATAGCTACTCCCCCCTATATGTTTGCTTGTGTATCACAAGATTATATCTATAATTTTGGATTAAGCGATCAGGACAAAAATATAGGTGGTAATTCTATGGATTCAATCAGTATAGAAATTACATCAGCCATGACATCAGATAGTACAGATGTTTCCTATTCCGGAAAATACAGCTACGATAAACCTATCGATTTTTGGGGATTTCCTGTCGCCAATATACCATCTCCCAAAGGTTTTCATTTAGATCCGATTAGTGGTGATTTTAGTTTTAGAGCGCAATCAATTGAGGTGACTGTTATAGCTGTAAAAGTATGTGAATGGCGAATGATCAATGACAGCATGACTAAAATATCGGAGCTGATGCGAGATTTCCAACTTCATGTAATCAGTTGTCCGACAAACAGTGTTCCTATATTATTTAGCACGTCCATTCAAGGAGTTCACTATAACGATACGGTTAGTTTTACTTTTATCACCTTTGATAGCGATTCAGCAGACTACTTAAAATTATCCTGGAGTAATAATTTGGCAGGAGCCACTTGGCAAACCTATGATACGACTAAAAAACATCCCTACGCCATTTTAAAATGGAAGCCAAGCATTAATGATGTCAGTACGTATCCACATCAATTCTCAGTTACCGTAAATGACAATAAATGCCCATTAGGGGGCTATACAATAAGAGGATTTCAGATTTATGTTTGCGGAAATGAGGCAGGTGATATCAGTCTGTCGAATATTTCTTGCGGAAACTATTTATTTGATGTAAGCAATCCTTCGGCTGAAAATACGAACTACTACTGGACAGATTTAACATCCAATAAGTTACTCAGCAATAAAAAGTCATTTATTGGCCATTATTACTCTCCTGGCTCTCATATTATTCAATTAGAAAAAGCATCAAAATGCGGATCTACTTTTGAATATGATACGCTTGTTGTTCAGGAATCTGCTTTGTTTTGTGATCTATCAAGTGATACTGTTTTTTGCAAAAAAGATTCACTTCAAATTACAGCGTCCATTTTTAATAATGGTTCAAACACACGTTTTTGGTGGGAAAATGGAGATTCATTACAACTCATTAGAAAAATATATGTTAATGCTGATAAAAAACTATTTTTCACGGTTATGGATTCTTCAGGCTGCAGCCATACCGATTCCATGCAAATACTATATGATCAAATTAGCATGGCAATCAGCCTTGATGTATTAAAATGTCCTGAATTAACCACCAAACTTGCTGTGAATTATAAGCCAGATGATGCAGCAGCAGCCAGTTATATCTGGAGAGAAACGTCATCATCAAATATCCTCAGCTATTCGCCTTCTTTTTATGTCATAGATCAGGGTACCTATAGCTGCGAAGTAGTTGATGATTTAGGATGTAAATTAGTAGATAGTGTTGAGGTAATTAATTATTCAGTTCCGCCTGTGAATGCTGGTTTAGATGACACCATTTGTTCGGCAGATGGGATGATAAAGTTATCAGGCAGCCCAACTAATTTACCCTTCAACTGGGTTGGTTATTATGTATTGAAAATTGGTTCAGATTATTATTTTGATGCCCAAAATGCATATGGCGATCAAATTAACTACCGTTTCTTTTACTCAGTAATCGATACAAACGGCTGTATTACAACCGATGAAAAAGATTTACTTCTCATACAAACCAATTTACCGGTGGCAGGGCAATACCCAAATCTCTGCATTAATGCAGATAGCATTCAATTAAAAGGGACTCCCTATGGTGGACAGTGGTTTGGCAATGGAATTACAGATACAAACACCTTCAATCCGGCAAAAAGCGGATCTGGAACTCATCAGCTTATTTATACCATTTTCGAGAAGGGTTGTTATGGACGCGATACAGCAACTATTCAGGTTTACCCATTTGATTCTTCTTCCCTTCAGCTAAAAACCGAAATTAATAAAACTGAATTTTGCCATGAATACAAGCTGGTTAAGCTAATTGGGTATCCTAAAGGAGGCTTGTGGTCGGGCTCCATTGTAAATGATAGTTTCTTCAATGCTTCCCTTTTAAATGGTGACCATACTTTCAAATACACCTTTGTTGATTCAAATTCTTGTTCATTTTCCGATTCCATTAGCCTGAACTTTGGAAAAAGCTTCGTTGAAATCAACCGTAAGGATAACATCATTTGTAGCACAGAAAATTTGATAAAAACCGCTCAATTAGAATTTGCGCAAGGGCTAAAATGGATAAAGTCAACTTCTTCAGATGGATTGATAGTGGGCAGCGATTCAAACTTAAGTGTGCACTATTTACATGGCACGAAAGATATCAAGAATAAGGGTTTTTGGTTAATAGTCCGAACGCAGGATAGTATCTGCAAACTTGCCAAAGATTCGGTGTTTATCCATATTAATACAATTGCTGTTGATTTTTTAGCCAATTCTTTGGTGGAGTATGCTCCTGCTAATATTCAGTTTTACGACTGGAGTAACAGCCACATGGCAGATATAATTAAATGGAAATGGGATTTTGATAATGGGCAAACCGACACGATTAAAAGGCCACTCATCCTATTTTCTAATTCAGGCTTTTACGACATTAGTTTAAAAGTAAGCACTGATGAACATTGCAGTGATAGTGTAACAAAACCGGCATTTTTAAACATTCTTCAAGGCATTGGTATTTTGGAAAGTAATTCTTCAAATGTGAGCATTTTCCC
>JABINZ010000157.1 GCA_018698135.1 Bacteroidota bacterium | reverse complement strand
CAGGATGAGTTTTTTGACATGGGAAAAACAGAAGTCGATTCAATTATCCAAATGCTCCAGCAAAAAAAATATTTCTCAAACGAGTATGCACGTTGTCTTGATTTCGGTTGTGGTGTTGGACGATTAAGTAGGGCATTGTCCGCACATTTCGACCAGGTTGTTGGACTTGATGTTTCATCAACTATGATTGCCAAAGCCAAAGAATTAAATGATTTATCAACTGAAAAACTGAGTTTTGTTCATAATGAACAAAATGATCTATCCATTTTTGAGGACAATAGTTTTGACTTTATTTTCACAACAATCGTTCTTCAGCACATACCTAAACCAGCATCAGTCAATTATATTAATGAGTTTGCACGAATTTGTAAGCCTAATGGACTCATTATTTTTCAGTTACCCGTTGCCGATTTACGGAAGCTCACTTTCGTTCAAAAAATTCGCTCAAGTATAAAAATCAGAGAACGATTAGCCTTAATTGGCATAGGTTCAGGCTTTCAAATGGAAATGCATGTAATTGGCGAAGAAGAAATCAAAACAATAACCGATAAAGCATCTTGTCAGATACTGGAAGCTATCAGTACCAATCACACGGATCCTGCATTTAATGGCCGTATTGACTATGAACTTGAATCAAATAAGAACTTTGGCTATCTTAGTAAATTATTTGTAATACGAAAAAAATAAGCAGTTCTGCGATTCTCTGTAATTAATGATTCAATTTGAAAAATAAAATAAAATCCATATTCCTGTTTTTAAGTCTTAGCTTGATTGTTTTGACAAGCTCATCTCAAAATCTGACACTCGATTTACGCTATCGAACAATTGATTTTGATAAAGAAATTAAACTGTCCGTTCAGGATATTAAATCAGCAAGTTACCACGACACGATTTATATTATTGCCCATTTCAAATACTTGCCAAATCTGGGAAGCATTCAATCTTATCAGGAGTTTGGAGTAGCGTTATTAGACTATTTAGGTTCTAATACTTACGTCATCTCTATTCCGGCCAGTAGCATGAATGACTTTCAGTATTTTCCTGCTTTTCATTCCTACCATCCAATTCTTGCCTTGGATAAAACTCATGCAAGTTTGACTAGTAATCTTTCAATTGATGCTTCAACAACGATTGATATTTCATTGAATTGGTTTAAGGGAATAAAAGGATGGGATATATTGAATGAACTTAAATTATCAGAAGCAGAAGTATTATACTATACTCCAGCACTAAACAATGTAGTAATTCGCCTTGCACAAAATAAAATTATCGAATTAGGACAACAAGCATGGGTAAGTTGGATGGAACCACTTCCTCCTCCTTTTACAACATCAAACCTTCCCGGTCGAACAGCCATTCGATCAAATGTCCTCAACAAACCTAATAATGGACGAAAATTAACAGGCCAAGGTGTGAATATGGGCATTTGGGATGCTGGGCCAGTTGGAAGCCACATCGACTATAATAGTCGACTGACCATTCGTGAAACAGATTATCCTATCCATAGTCATGGTACTCATGTTACAGGAACCATGGCAGGCGCAGGAATTCTTGATCCCTACTACAAGGGAATGGCGCCTGAAGCAAAGATTTTTTCCTATGACTTTTATTGGTGGATACCACATGAAATGGATTCTGCCTATCAAAATGATAAATTGGTTATTACGCAAAACTCCTATTATTATACACCCAGCTGGGATACCTGCTATAAAAGGGGGTATTACGATATCATGAGTTTTTTAATCGACAGATTGGTAGATATTTACCCCAATTACATGCACGTTTATGCAGCAGGTAATGCCCAATCTCAATGCAATCAGGGTGGATATAGAACCATGGCTAGTGGCCCTCATGCTTCTAAAAATGCGCTGATTGTTGGGGCAGTTGACTATAAAGATGTAATGAGTGGGTTTAGCAATTGGGGACCGGTTAGAGACGGACGATTGAAACCTGAAATCTGTGGTGACGGTGTTGGTGTTAAATCAACTGTTCACAATGACGGATATTCTGGGTCAGGTAGCGGAACATCATTCGCTTGCCCGAGTGTTTCTGGTACTATTGCACAACTCTATCAGCTCTATCGACAACTTTATTCAAAAGATCCTGAAGCATCTACAATAAAGGCTATTGTTTGCAACACAGCCCTTGATTTGGGTCGTGAAGGACCAGATTACCAACATGGCTTTGGACGATTAGATGGTTTAAAATCAGCTGAAGCTATTGAAAACAAGTATTTTTTATACGACAGTATCTCGAACAGTCAGGTTTTTTATGATAGCATTCTGATAGATAGCAGCATAAAAGAATTGAAAGTCATGTTGTGTTGGACAGATCCACCAACTTCTGCTTATAAAAAAGAAGACTCAATATCCCTGATTAACCATCTGGATTTGAAGGTTTATGATGCATTGGGGAATCCTTTTTATCCTTTTGTACTTGATCCATTTAATCCTGATTCGAATGCTACAAAAGGGACGGACACCCTCAATAATATTGAACAAGTTGTATTGAAAAATCCAACTCCTGGCAAATACATTTTTGCTGTAGAAGGAAAGATCATTCCAATCGGATATCAAACCTTTTCGTTAAGTTGGCTGGCAGAAAAAAATCACATAAAAGTCACCTATCCCATCGGACACGAAAGTTTGACTCCGACCAATACTGAAATTATCAGATGGAATGCATTTGGAAATGGAAGTACTTTTAAAATTGAATTTTCAATAGATAGCGGATCAAACTGGCAAATTCTAAAAAATAGTATTCCTGCAACACAACTATATTATGAATGGAGTGTCCCTTCGATTTCATCTGACCAATGTCTGATTCGTGTCAGCTCTGGGGCCTTAAGTTCTGAGAGTGAAAATTGTTTCTCCATTATGTATAGGGCTGAAAAGCCTTTTGTAGATGCTTGCAAACAAAATGTACTTTTAACATGGAATAAAGTTCAACCAGCAAAATCATATAATGTATTTGAGCTTCATAATGACCATTGGACATGGCAGGCCAATGTAATTGACACTTTTTACTACCATCTTATTTCAAGTGATTTGAAAAAAGCTTATTACAGCATCAAGGCAGTTGATTCAAATGGCGTACGAAGTGAATTTTCTCCAGCAGTTTCGAGCCACAATCCTATCATGATTAGTATGAGCACTTCAGCCGATACGATTTGTTTTGGACAAAGTGTTAGCATTAATGCTACGGCATCTGAAGGTAAAATTAGAAATTACACATATCAATGGCCTGGTTTTGCAGGAAACTCAAGCACATTAGCCGACACACCTAATAATAGCAAATTTTACTTTGTTGAGGTTTGGGACAGCTGCACTTTAAGCCCTGTAAAAGATTCCATTTATGTGGTTGTTCGAGCACCTTTAAGCGTATCATTAATAGCAGATAAAGATTCTATTTGTTTAGGCGACACTGTACAATTAGTAGCGACAAACAATGGTGGACTGGAATCTAATTATCATTTCTATTGGTTATATAATTTAAGCTCAGATAAGAACCTTAGTGTTCAACCAAGTAAATCCACAACCTATTATTGCTATTTAACCGATAGTTGTTCAACAAGCTCAGTGACTGACTCAATTCGTATCATTGTCAGGGATGCATTGCATATAAAATTGACAGCGTCTGAAAATACGATATGTGAAGGAGAAGAGCTTATTGTAAACTCCAACGCCAGCGGTGGCGATCCTAACAGTTATCAATTCAACTGGGATCCTCCACTAAGCCATGGTTTAAAACTAAAAACATTCCCCTCAGAAAGTAATTTTTACAAACTCCATATTAGCGATAATTGCAATCCAATAGGTATTACAGATTCTATTTTTGTTCCTGTTCAGGATATGAATAGTAGCTGGACTTATTTTGCTGACAACTTGCTTGTTCATTTTAAGGCCACTGACTCCTCCGCTTTATATTACAAATGGTATTTTGGAGATGGCGATAGTTCCACATTATCAGATCCAAGTCACATTTACAATGCTAAAGGGAGCTATTCTGTTTGTCTGGAAACACATTATGTTGATGGTTGCATGGATTCTACTTGTTTAAGCTTTTTTGTTGAAGACAATGGCTTATTTGAAAATCAATTATCTAGTTATTCTGTTTACCCCAATCCCAGTCAGGGTGTTTTTATTATTTCATCAGAAAATTCAATATCGCAAAAACTGGATATTCGTGTTTTATCATGCTTGGGAAAGGAGGTTTATTCACAGACAATTCTATCTAAACCAGGACACAATAATTCAATTGATTTGAGGAGATTAGAAAAGGGTTTATATTTTATCGAATTGAATAGTGGAAGCCAGATTTATACTCAAAAAATTATCATTTATTAAGCTTTTATATGCATATAATTTCACGTCCAATACTTCTTTTATTACTCATATTCGTTTTGTTTTCAAATAAGAGCATTGCAGCAGCAGTTGAATTTGATCTTTTCGAAACAGAAATTCATTTCAAACCGATGGCACAAGCAGATACATTAAAATTAAATGGTGCTTATCTGAAATCGTACTGGACTTGCACAAAACACATAGTCAGCTCCCCTTTTCATTGGAGTGGGAAACAATGGTTAACAGCAGGATTGATTTTGGGAGGAACAGCAGCATTATATCCGGCAGATCAATCTATAAAAGACTTCACACAAGGCAATCAGAATAAATACACAGATTATCTTTTTCACGGAGCTGAGGTATTTGGAAATCCGGCTTATACATTCCCTTTCCTCGCCTTAAATTTTGTTTATGGAGCCATTTTCAAAGATCAAACAGCTAAAAATGTTTCTTTGCTAGGTTTGCAAAGTTTACTCATCTCCAGTGGTTTTGTCTATATATTAAAATATGGAACCCAAAGACGAAGGCCCAAAACTGGTGATCCGTATGATACCTGGTGGGGCAGTCCATTCTCACTCAACAACAACTCCTTTCCATCTGGTCATTCATCCTCCGCCTGGTCGATTGCTACCACCATAGCGCTTGAATTTAAAGGACACCCCTTTATCCCTGCTATTGCCTATACATTAGCTTCGCTAACAGCGCTTTCCCGTGTATACGAAAACTATCATTGGTCTTCTGATATATTTCTTGGATCCGCCATTGGCTTTTTTACGGCACAAGCTGTACATCGTTTTCATCATGGCGGAATCAACAAGAACTTAACCATTGCTCCCTTTTATTACCAAGAAGCAAAAGGGTTGGCCTTAACTTATAGTTTCTAATGAACTTCTACAAAAGCTCACGAGCATTACTCATATTTATAAGAAAAGTATTGCTAGCTGATTTCTCCAGATTGATGCGTTTATATTATCGTTATTTCTGGAAAGCTACTACAGGAAGTATTTATGAATTCCTTAACGACTATTCAGTAAAAAATCCCAATTTATTTTTTATTCAGGTGGGTAGCAACGATGGGTTTCAGAATGACTTATTGTATAAATTTATCTTACGTGATCAATGGAAGGGGATTTTAATTGAACCTCAACCAAAACCATTCAAAATACTATCATATATCTATCGGAAAAAAAATGTTAAACTTCTGAATGTTGCTATAGACAATAAAAGCAAAAGTCGAAAACTCTATAAAATTGCAGTTTCAAATTCTCGCTGGGCCAGTGGACTAAGTTCCTTTGATGAAGCAAAGATTAAAGGACTTATATATAGCAAGCGGGTAATACGAAAGAGTAAAAATGAAGGAGTAAAAATGCCCTTAAATCCAGAAACATTTGTTGCATTTGATGAAGTAAAATGCGTTAGTTTTGATGATCTGATTGCAAAAAACACCATTAAAAAAATAGATTTATTGCAGATTGACACCGAAGGATACGATTTTGAGTTATTGAAGCAATTTCCATTTGAAACACTTAAACCAAATGTGATTATTTTTGAGAATATTCATTTATCAACTGAAGATTGCAAAAACGCTGAAAGCTTATTAGAGAAACAAGCATATCAGCTTAAAGATTTTGGTTCAGACACACTGGCAAAACTTATTGGCTAATATCTTCCCACAACTGAAGCATCTTTGCAGTATGTTGATTAACTGACAACCCCTGAACTTCTGCAAAGTTTGTAGGAATGTTAAATTGATGATTTCCGATATTTAAAATCAGTTCTCGCCATACTTCCGCATCAAAGCCATTCACAACAATTCCTAATTGAGCTGTAATAATTTCCTTTGCACCTGTTTTGTCAGAAATAATTACTGGTAATCCACTTTGCAATGCTTCTGAAACTATTTGCCCAAAGCCATCAAATTTGGAAGGATGAATTAAATAATCGCAAGCAGCATATAATTCATGGATATTTCCTACATAACCTAAAAACTTAATATTTTCATGCCTACTTGATAATGTTGTTTTTCCAGCTATGAAGAGTTCAAATAAATTCGGATCAAGTTTGCTAAAAACATCTTCCAGCAAACCAATTCCCTTTAAATGCATGTTTGTAGTAACAAATACAAATGACTTTTTATTGGGATTGATGCCAAATTTCTTTTTAAAATCCAAGGATTGCTGTTGAGAACATCTTCGAAATTTCAGACTATCAAGTGGTGGGTAAAGAACTTTAATTTTTGCTGAATCAATTCCATAGAGTTTTATCAACTCCTCTTTCATCATGGAAGATGCGGCATAGACAATCTTTGATTTCTGATATGACTTCTTATCTAAATATATTTGTAAATAGTCAAGCAAACCCTTACGTTCAATTCCCAATGCTTTTAAGTATCCCAAATGGTTTGACGGTGCCAAAACTGCATCCTGATGCGATGTTCGTCCAAGAGACAAACTAAAATCAAATTTTTGCTTTCTTATTATTCTTCCGAGTTTAACGTTAAAGTACCATTTTCGAAAAGGATTTGGAACAATTCCAAGCTTAACCTTAATAATTTCGACATCTGGAGGGAGCTTTATGCTGCTATCAATACGAACACTAAATACTGATACTTGATTTCCTAAAGCAACAAATTGATCGATATAATTTAAGAGCCTCGTTTCCAAGCCTCCTTTCTTTACAAGCTTATAATGAATAAGTGCTATTTTCATTATTAATAAATTAAGTACTAATTATTTTTTGCTTATCGAAGTATTACAAATTTTAACATCCGACTTTGCAATGAATTTTGAATTCTGCAAAAATAAGTTCCGTTTGGCAGGTAGGAAAGGTCAATTTTTTCAACATAGTTCCCTTGCGCATATGAGTCACTTATCAAAGTAGTAATATGAACTCCCATTTGATTAATAATGTCAATCCGTAGCTCACTTTCTTCACTTATACTAAACTCCAAATTAATACTATTTCTGGCGGGTATAGGATAAATTAAGCCGAATTCCCCTTCTACTTTCTTTTCGGTAAACATCTCCATTTGTAACGTATCTACTGAAAAATCTGTATTATCTATAGGGTTAACTTCTTCATTGCAAGCATCCTGAACAAAAGGCAATCTCCTTTTTGAAGAGTAATCAATGCAGTCATTACATTCTATCTCTTCAATATAGGATTTGAAATTTGCTCCTTTCTTTATCTCAAATCCTGGCTTATAAATAATTTTTTTGCCTGCATGATAGGTTACACTTGCATTACTTTCAATAATATTTGAGGCTGTAATTGTTTCAGTTGCTGACAAATGAATGTGATTTGATTTGGAACCATGTGTAGAGGATCCTGTCGAATAGGGAAAGTTATGTGTTATTGTTGAATTAACTTTATCATAATATGGTGGCAACCATTCTTTGTAGAGAATGTAATATAAATTGTGAAGTAATAAATAGTCTAATCCATTAAATAAGTATCCCTGATAATATGTATTCTTGTCTCCGGTGAGTCTATTAATAAAACGCCAGTCGTCATCTGGCCAATACTTATTTTCCGGTTCTGTTTTTCCAACATCCTGATTAAGCCATCTGCAATAAGGACCATCACAAGGAGCCCTGTTTAGTAAGTTCTTAAAATAACTTGCCTCTATATCAATTGGTTTGTCGTTCATTAAACAATAAATAAGTGGTAAATATTCATACTTATTTCGCTCATATGTATATTTTTTTATTGTTTTGTAATCCCAAATACCTCCGAGTGTAGCTAATGAAATAGTTGGGAGCTCATTCATTTGTTCTGTAATTTTTTCTGTATTTGGCAAATTCATAGTAATTGCCTTTGTTGGACATAGGTAGATAAATGCGGATATTAAATCAATATAAGAAGCATTGAACAATATTAATCTCGCTTGATTAGCAGTATTAAATTTCAATAAATTAAAATCTTTCAGATATGAATTCGGGTTATTAGCATAATATTTCAGTATGTTTTCTGCTCTTAGTTCAACTTTCCCATCCGTAATGTATTCTGCTGCCATCCCAAAGCCAATGGCTTCTCTACCTATATATGATCCTCTTTTAACATTTTCCCCTGTTACAGGATTCTTAATGAACCAAAGTGGATTATTAAAATTATCTGGGTTAAAATTGTCATATATTCTGATTGCAATATCTGTTGTTAGTTTAAGAATTTCCTCATCATCAACACAAGCCCTAACCAATGCTAATCCCATATAAATATGCCAACACAAATCCTTGCTCATTTCTTTGTTTCGACATGCTTCATCATTTGCATCTCTTTTAAGCCAATAAAATTCAATACCTCCCTTAAAAGTCATTAATCCACTGCCAAAGTAGTCAATATCCATAAAATCTTTTTTTAATTCCGAGCTATCAATAATCTCTTTGGGAACCTCACCTAGGTGATCTAAATTGTTTTTATAAAAATAATCTTCAGCCCATTCACCAACATCATCACGAATGAAATATCCATTTTTTGTGTTTGTCAGATACGGATTGTCTGCTTTTGATGTATTACATGGACCAAAATTCAAATACTCTCCCCAGTTATCAAGTCGATCAAGCGCTTCAATAGCCCATAATAAATCATTTCTTGTTTTGGAAAAATCATTATTATACATTTTTAATAATTTATACTCAGTAGCAAGGGTGGCAATATAAAACGCTAAATACTTTGGAGCATCTCCCCATCTGAGATTATCGGGCTGACTATTATATCCCCAAATTATTGCCGGTATATTATATCCAAAAGCTGGAACTTTTTTTATGTCTAATCCTTCAATAAATCCATTGGTTTGAGTTGAATCCTTTAAAAAGTATGGAATTTGAGCCAGCTTATTTGAATAGTCAATAAAGGATGGGCCATATCTCATGAATTTCGTTTGTAACCTTTCCTTGTAAAATGCATATTTAATAGAGTTACACTCCCAATTTTGACTTGAAACTAGAAAAGAGAAAGACATTATTAATAAGAAAGAAAGGAGCCTCTTCATCATCTAGAATTTAGTAGTTACTAATTTCTGAAGATCGTGCACTTCTTTTTTTAGAATATTCATCTCTTTATTTTGATCAATTAAATAAAGTGTTAGCTCTTCAACCTTACGAAGAAGTATCGTATTCATATCATTCAAATTATAACCATTATTTCTCACTTCTTCTTGGGTTGGAACATCTGGTAAATGCTTATTTAAGGATATATACTCATCTAATTCAGAAAGTGAAAGAAACTTATAATTGTCATCGAAAACAAAATCTGCCCAATTATCTTTAAGAGGTACCACAACAAATTCATTAGCAACAATTTTCCCGCAAACCGATAACTTATAATTTGAATAATGTTCCGATTTTTCTAACAGTTCACTTCCTATAACTAACTGGCCTTCTCGAGAGATCAAAATACACTTATCATCTGTATTAAAATCTTTTGGTTTAGAACTGCTTGATGATTTTTGAGGTTTAAATACTAATCTTTCATCATCATCAATTAATATTCCATACCCATTAATTCCTTCAGAATTTGAGATTAAAATAGATCTTTCAACATACAGCTTTGCATGAGGGAATGTAGGCGGAATATTTCCAATTCCTACTGATCCCAGTTTAGATAAATAAAGAGGTGTTGTAACTGAAGTTCTTAAACGGGAACTATTTTCAAACCAGAGGTATCTGTTGTCAATGTTAAAATCCCACCTTTCATTATAGTCAATATCCTGCTTTTGATTACATACCTGATTAGGGTAGTTGTGTTTTAAATGCGTATAATCCTTTTCAAATTCCAATCTTAAATAAGGCTGTTTTTCTAATTTATTGATTTCAAACCCTTGGCATACTTTCAAAATGTGCAAATCTGCATTCACATCATCTTCAAAAACTCCAACACCAATGTCGCCAAATAGCGAAAAATTATTCAAGCTCGTTGAATCGAATTTTGCATTTTGTGCATGACTAAAAAAAGAAATAAAGATGGAAGCAACTAATAGTTTTTTTTTCATATTAACAAACTTTAAAGTATACAAGTGTAAATCTGAAACTTGTTTTCTGTAACACCAATTCAAACCTATATGAATTATTCATCTGTCTATAATTTATTTTTCAAAGGTCAGATGGAACTAACATGATAATCATCCCCTTATGTGAGGAACATTTTACTCATGTTCGTTTCATATGTAAATTTACATAAACCAAATGGAAAATATTTTATGGCTAATCAGCTCAATAATGCATTGACAATCTTTAAACATATGAATTGTAAAGAGTGTTTACTAAAAAAGCTTGCAACTTAAAATTTAATTAACGAAGTAATCAAGATGTAATAAGCATATTAGCTTAGTTCCTTCTATTTTTGAAATACGAACAAAAATGTGTCTATGACAATAAAGATACTTGTATTAAGCAACTACAATCGAATTTTAGCCTTAAGACCCGAAGCTGAGATATTTTTTGGCTTAAAAAAAATGGGATTAGAAATAACAATAATGACTCCTGGCGGATCAGAATATGCTAAAAGATTTGAAGCTGCAGGAATAAAAGTTATTGATTTCCTTTCCAGAAAGAAATTTGATAGAAAAGAAATTGCCTTCATCAGAAACACTATAATTGAGCAAAAAATACAAATTATTCATTTGTTTAATAGCAGATCGATTATCAATGGAATTAAGGCTGCTAAAGGATTGGATGTTAAAATTGTTTTGTATAGGGGTTATACAGGCAATATTCATTGGTACGATCCAACTGCTTACCTTAAGTATTTACATCCAAGAGTCGATAAAATATTCTGTAATTCAAAAGCCGTTCAGGATCAAATTAACAAGCAGCTTCTATTTAATAATAGCAGAACAATAACTATTAATAAAGGTCATTCTTTAGAATGGTATAAAGATATCACACCATTAAAATTAGAAGAAATTCCCGAAAACTCATTTACACTCTGCTGCACTGCCAATGATAGACCAATGAAGGGCATTACTTATTTAATTGAAGCTATCAATTTAATACCTAAGGAAATACCTATCCACTTGCTTATTGCAGGAGGAAGCAAAGAACACTTTGAAAATCTTGATATCATTAAAAATGCTAAAAAAAGAGACAAAATTCATGTTCTTGGCTTTCGAGATGATTCATTACGTATTGTTAGCGCAAGCGATGTTTTTGTATCCTCTTCCATCAAGGGAGAATCCATAACAAAATCAGTTATTGAAGCGATGTGTTTAGGCACAACACCACTCATAACAGATATAACCGGAAACAGAGAGTTACATATGGAAGGAGCTGAAGAACTGGTAGTTCCAGCGAAGAATGCAAAAGCATTGGCTGATGGAATGATGTTTCTTTACAACAATCGAGAACAATGTAAGAAGTGGGGCAAGGATGCTCAAAAGCATATTGATCAAAACGTAAACCATATGGATACTGTAGAGAAAACGTATAAGATGTATATGGATTTGGTTTCATAGTCCTTTTACAAACCAAGCCAGCTGTTCTGAATTCAATATAATCTGAATAAATTATAGTAAAGATGTTTTTTCAGGTGAGACAAAATTTTCTGTATTTATTTTTGAACCTTTTTCATCTTCAGGTGTATCATATATAAAATCATATACTATGAAGAAAATATTAGCAATGCACGTTTTGCTATTTTTGGGTTTTTTTCTCCAAGCACAAAAGCCTGAAAAAGTTTATTCAATTGTAAAACAAATCCACTCATCTGAATGGTATTTAGAACAAGCATCTTTATGGAAAGCAGAATTAGATAAAGATTCAACAAATGCAGATGCCTGGCTAAATTATTATACAGCCAACAGGATGTATAAATTAACAACCAATAATAAGGAATGGACAAACAACAAGGAGAATGTTCTATCCGAACTAAATGACATCATTAAAAAATGTGAACGTACTATTCCCAATTCATTTGAATACAATTACATAAAATGGTATAATGGTGGGAATAATCCTGAAAACTTTCCCTTTCTCAAAAAAGCTTACGAAATTGCTCCAGATCGTGTTGAAACCTATGATGATTTCATTGTTTATTACCTTTTGCATCACAACAATGAAAAAATGAAGGAGTTTTGTGAAAAGTGGTTTAATTCCAATGATCTTTCACAGGGGCTACTTGCCTTTGGATACAATATGTTAATGTCAGTTGATAAAAATGCCATTATTTTCACCAATGGCGACAATGACACCTATCCTCTTTGGATATTGCAGCATGTTAAGGATATACGTTCAGATGTTACCGTTTTAAACATCCATTTGCTAATGGTCGAATCCTACAGGAAAGAACTCTTGAAACGGATGAAACTTCCAAAACTTGAAATAGAT
>JABINZ010000156.1 GCA_018698135.1 Bacteroidota bacterium | reverse complement strand
CTCTTGGAACTTTCAATAAACAAAAGTTTTTTGCTTTTTATCTAATTCTAGTGCTACAAAGACTTAAGTCTTTCATTTATCGCTTCTCACATTCACCCTTAGGAAGACTTGCGAGAACAGGTATGTTTTCTAACATAATTAACCAAACTAAAAGGTCCAGTTTTTTGTACCATGCTCTTGGAAAAGCAAACTTTCCTTTATGTATTATGCATAAGGCTCTTGCTCTTTATGTACAATTATTAATAATGCAGTAATTCAAATTTGCCTTCAGTTGGTTGCCGGGAAGGAAGTTAATAATCTACTAAATTGATAATTTCACCATCTTCATCATAAAATATCCAGTGTCCAGTTTTTTCGCCTTTCTCATAATATCCGATTACTTTCAGCATCCCTGAATCATAATATTCTTTATGATTGCCATGAAAAACGGCCTCAGCTGCATAATTTAGTGGCAAATTATCAGCTAATTGAAAACCAGTAATAAATGAATTTGAGTTGTCACAATCATGTATTAATAGTAGGCGGCAATAGTCATATTCTGTACATAGTATCAGGTTTCCACTTCTATTAAAAACTGTTTTTACTTTACCATATTCATTATCAGATCCCCATTTTTCCTTCAGAAATCCATTACTATCAAACTTATAATAATACAACCAATCAAGATTTGTTATCTCAATAAGATTTGGCTTTTTATTCAGATAATCTTGCCAGCTTACAGTTATCCACAACGTATCATGAAAGTAATAATCTTCAATAACGAATGAATCTTTTCTTGTTTTACTAAGTTGACTCTCATGAATAATCATTTGTCCTTGATACCATTTGACACTATTATTATTCACAACATTATTTATGGATTCTGGTGTTTCAGGACTATAAAATATCCTATAGTAACTCTCATTTTGATACCAAAACCAATTCCCAGCCATGTTGTATAGTGTTTCAATAACTATCCAATTACTATCTGGCTTAGATTCATGGACTAAACTTGTTCCAAGAAGGACTTTAGCATAAAGGCTATCTACACATTCTCTTTGAGAAAATGTTTGCATTGAAAGTAATAAAAGAGGTATAATAATGAAATACTTTCTCATTCAAAACTTATTTAGGAACCATTGTAACTTTTGTCTTAAGAAGATAAACCACCTACCCAATCTCGGATCATACTGCCTGAACATGGTTGTATAGGAGTTTCCGGTGCCGAATACTTCATTATCCTTTTCTATACCGTTAAAACCAAACCTATAAGTATCACCAATTATTCTTCTTATCATGTAAATTCTATTTACACACTCAATCATTTATCAATCAAAGCCCTCTTCCAATGCCTGAAGCGTTTTCAAAGGATCTTCCTGATTATAGAGAATTTTATAAACAGCCGAAACAATTCTCAACTTCACACAACTTTCTCGCATTAACTTACAAAATGATTTAACTGCATAATGTCCTTCTGGTATCATGTTCATTTCTATCAAAGCGGCTTTGGTCGAATAACCATGTCCGATCATACTGCCAAAAGTGCGGTTTCGACTAAACTTAGAAAATGCCGTTACCAGTAAATCGCCTAAATAGCCTGAACTCATGAGATTTCTGTCAGCAGGACATTCCTGCTTAAGCATCATATCCATTTCACGAATAGCATTCGACATCAAAACTGCAAGGAAATTATCTCCATAACCCACACTTTGACTAATTCCAGCTGCAATAGCATAGATATTTTTCAATACAGCTGCATATTCTAAACCTGGTACATCTGTTGAGGTTCTTACAGCTATATAATCTGTTTCAAGAAAAGAACCAGCTCTTAGTGCATTTTCTTCAGAACTTGATGCCAAGGTCAAATAGGTTTTGCGTTTGGTAACCACCTCTTCAGCATGTGCGGGTCCGGTTAAAAATATAAACTGATCTGCGTTTAAATGGAAGTTCTTAATTATATAATCAGAAATAAGCTGATGATCGTGAGGAATAAGTCCTTTGGTTGTAGAAACAATTAACTTTCCTTCCATATCTGAATCATCTAGTTGCAATAATGTTTCCCGCAAAAAAACAGAAGGAACTGCAATAAAGATAATATCTGATTGTCTACATATCTCCCTGATGTCAGTACTAAGTTGCTCTGGTTTCAACTTTAAATCTACGGCTCTTAGATACTTTGGATTTCGACCTTTTAAGTTTATACTGTCAATAGTATTCTGTTTCCTTAGCCACCAAAAAACATCACCATCTTTGTCAAGCAAAGTTTTAACAATAGCCGTTCCATAGCTCCCTCCTCCTATAACACCAATTTTAGTCATTTTCCTTTTCCTTCGTTTTCTTTTTCACTGTTTGGTCATCTTTTAAGATTTTTGAAACAATGCTGTATGGTCCACTCACTACTTCCTGATCCTCTTTTAGGCCGCTTGTTATTTCAATGAAATAATCATCCTGAATTCCGATTTCAACGGGTACTAGTTTTGTTTTTCCATCTTCAAAAAGGAAAACAACTTCTTTTTTGTCATTTTCTTTTTCGCCCTTTTTCTTTTTGCTTTCTATTTCATCTCCTTCCGGATCAACAAATCGTGTTGTTACGGCCAATATGGGAACAGCAATCACATCCAAAGCACTACTGGTGTGCACATCTACCATGGCCGACATCCCAGGCCTAAATGGTGTCCGAACTGTTTTATTGGTATCAATCAAATGAGCGTACGATTCTTCAATTAGTCTTACTTTGATATCAAATGTGGTAATTTGATCAATCCCTCCTAAGTTATCTTTGCTTGAATTGGCAATTTCTGTGACCAAGCCCTTGAACTTTTCGTTTAAAAAAGCATCCACTTCAATATCTGCTGTATCTCCAAGAGAAATGCGAATAATGTCATTTTCATTGACATCAATATTCACGACCATTTGACTTAAATTGGCTAAACGCATAATTACCGTTCCAGCCATTTGAGCTGTACCCACTACTTTTTCCCCTTCCTGATTATTCAACCGGGTTACTATCCCATCAATAGGTGAATATATAGTTGTTTTATTCAAACTTTCGAATGCTTTTTGCTTTCGTGCAGCTGCTGAAACAATACCATATTTGGCCGTTTCTACTCCTTGTTTGGCCGATTCATTTTGTGCATTTGCACCCAAATATTCTGATTCAATTCTTTCAAATTCCGTATCCGAAACAGCTTTCTTTTCTTTTAAAATCAGATATCTTGCATACAATGTTTTACTCTTTTCCAACATTGCTCCTGATTGCTCGAGGTTTGCTTTGGCATTTTCAAGACCTGCTAACGAACTGTTATAGGCCGCTATCGCTTCATCAACACTTGATTTAAACTCATCTGGTTTGATGCGAAGTAATAAATCTCCTTTGCGAACACGATCGCCTTCCTTAACCTGAAGTTCAATAATTTCACCGGGAACATCAGAGGAAATAGATATTTCCTTCTCAGGCCTTAGTTTGCCACTGGCGGTTATTACTTCTGAAATAGATCGCTTACTAACCATGTTGGTTTCCACTTCTATCATATTGCTATCTCCAATCACTCCTTTTTTACTAAGAATCATGAGTACAACAATCATTGCCACCATGGCAATTGCCAACCAAACAAATAGTTTGTTATTTTTCTTTTTATAATGTCTTTTCTCAATAGCCATGAAACTAATTTTTGCTTTTTGAAAATCTAATTTTATAAACTTAAAGGTATGCCTCTGTAATAATCAAAAACTTTAATTCGATACAAATAATCGTATTTTGCACTCAGCAATGACGCTTCAGCCCGACTCAAATTGTTTCGGGAAGATTGCCATTCATAAAAATTTAATACCCCTTCTTTATACATTAAAGTTGATTGATCAAATAACAAGCGCTGTGCTTCCTGACTTTTAATGGCTGCTTCGTATTTTTTACCGGAATTATTCATTAGGTAATAGGCTTCATAAATAGCATTTTTCGATTGCACTTCCGTTTCACGATAGGTCAGTTCAGCATTTTTAATATTTAATTGAGCCAGTTGAGACGATCCCGAATTTTTCAAATTATTAAATATTGGAATCTGCAGTCCGAATGTTAAGTATTGACCAAGATTATTGTTTAATTGATCATTAAATGGATCTCGCTGACCGGTCAGTGGGTTCTTAATACTTGAATACCTTGTGCCCACTGAAGATTGCAAATCAATGCTAGGATATTTCATCGCTTGCACGGCTTTGTAATAAAATTGTGCACTTTCCAAGTCCGACTTAGCCCTTTTTACTTTTGGTAATTCAGCTATATTATTACTAATAACACTTTCAATATCCACCCGATCATAATCGCCTCCCGATGCCAGATTAATGTCATATTCATTGATTTTAATGGGTTTGCTGATTTCCCAATTCAAAATTTGTTTGAGGTTCAGATAACTTTGAATCAGATTGTTTTTGGCCTCTATATGTGTCACTTCATTGCTAGCCATTTCAGCTTTCAACTCCAATTCTTTTGATTTGGTTTCCTGCCCTACTTCAACTAAAATCCGTATTCTTTCGAGCAATCCTTTTGTGAGTTCAATTTGCTCAACTGCTAAATTTAGTTGCTCTTTATTCATTAATATTTGCAGATACGATAGCGCAACACTCATGGCTACCTGATCTTTCACATCTTCATAAGTCCAGTTACTCGCATCTAAGGCATGCTGATTTGACTTCACCGTATTCAATAAACGAAAGCCATTAAAAATGGTCAGGTTAGAACTAAGCTGAAAATAATTTGAACTGGTTCTTTCTTTTACATATTCATAAGTTGTATAGTCCAGTGAATTTCCAAAATTCAATCCCTGATTAATATAGCCATTAACAGAAGGCAACATGGCTGCTTTGCTTTGAAGAAGCTCTGATTGTTTACGATCAATATCAAGCATGTTTTGCCTTACACTTATGTTTTGCTTTAAAGCATATTCAATGCAATCTGAAAGACTCAATGCTTCTTGTGAATTTCCTTTTAGAGGTAAAAGAAAAACAGAAGAAATCAGTAAGACTATGCTTATTGAACAGAAATTTTTCATTAAAATATCATTTAATTTCAAATAATGAACCCCTGGATAATGGGAATCAAGTAATAAATAAATCAATAAACTACATCATTGACATCCTATAATTAATCAAAAGTAGGAACAATAATTCAAATGTATGATTAGAAAATATATTATGCTTATTTACGAATTAGCTGTGCATTATTATATTTTCTTGTTATTGACAATCATAGTAATTTTAAAGTTCGTATCAATCAATCGATAAGTCATATTTAACTGTTTTAATACATGTCCGGATTCAAAAAAGGATTATTTATTTCACTAGCTTTAGTCGTTCTTATAATAGTTGTTTGGTTTGCTTTACCAAAATTAAAGCTAAAGAATAATTATCCTGATCCATTGACAGCTTTGCCTGAAAATGCTATTTTGTTTTACCAAGGAGATAATTTCCGTCATGAATTTGATCAGATTTCGAAAACAACATACTGGAAAAACCTGCAAACAAGCCAAAACATTAATGCTTTCGCAAAGTCCTACTCCCTGGTTGACTCGGCCATTCATAAAAACGAAAAAATCAATTCCTACATTACAAGTCAGAAAATGGTTTTAAGTCTGCACAAAATATCCCGTCAGCAAATCGGTGTATTGCTTCTTATGCAAACAAAAGGAAAATTTAAGGAAGATGATGTTCGCAAAATGATAGCTTCAGAATTAGAAACCGATGCAAAAAAAAGTGTATTTGAAGGAGTAAGTGTATTTAATTATCAAGCTCAATCCAAACAATCGACAGTGGCTTTTGCTTTTTTAGATGGGATTTTAGCTATCAGCTCATCATCAATTATAATTGAAGATGCTATTCGTTCATATCATCTTTCAACAGGACTAATTGACAAATCAAATTTTGGCGTCACATTTAATGAATTTAAAGAAAATTGGTTTGTCAACTTCAAACAACTTCCTACTTTATTGGATATTTTTATTAGTGATGATTTGCGCGATTTTGCTGGCAGCCTTTCCTATTTTGCACAAACAGCAAATTACGAATTGAAGAACGATGAAGCATCTTTCTCATTACGAGGAAGTATTCAGATGGCAGATACTTTTAATGGATTCAATCGATTGTTTACTAACCAAAAAGCTCGAAAATCCGACATCAGTAAAATTGCCTCATTAAAAAGTGCTATGCTTTTCTCCTATCAAATTAGTGACCCAAAGGCTTTTTTGCAGCATTATCAGGATTATATGAAATTCAGCAAGCGCTGGAATGCTTATGAAGCAGCTCTGGTTTCCTTTGAAAAAAAACACCAAATAAATATTGAAAATGATATTTTACCCTTACTAAATGGATCATTTGCTTTGAGTATTAATGAACCATTTGCTGAAGATTTCAAACAAAATAAAATTGTTTATATAAAGGTTGAACATGCGGCAGAAGCAAGTCGTATTCTCAAGAGATCAGAATCTCAAAATGATGACACGAGCGAGCAAATTGATGATTTTTATAAATCGCATGAAATATATGTGACAAACAAAGCTGATCTGTTTTATCTGATTTTTGGTTCTTCTTTTAAACTAGATGAAAAAGCTTATTTCACAAGTATCCGCGATTACCTTGTATTTAGTCCTAACTTACACTCATTGAAACAGATTATTGATGATTTCACAAATGGACAAACACTTAATTCTTCAAGCGATTATCATCGATTTGCCGATAAATTAGTCAGTGAAAGTAATTTCTTTGCCTATATAAATTCCAATCGAACCAATGCAGTATTGGAACATGTGCTGAGCAAAAGTTGGTATGAAAAAAATCTTAGAAATTCCATTTTTACAAAATTGGAAACTCTTGGATATCAAATCGTGAATAACAATAATGGATTTTATAATGAGTTGCTTACGACATTCTCTTCATCTGCCACACAAAGTATGGAAAAAGTATGGGAAGTAGCATTAGACACTACTTTTTCTATTGAACCTTGGATCTTTAAAAATCACAATTCAGGTAAACAAGAGGTAATGGTTTTTGATGAAAAGAACAATTTATACCTGATCAGCAATACTGGCGAGATTCTATGGAAAAGACAATTGGATAACAAAATAGTGGGCGATATTCACCAGGTAGATTTCTATAAAAACAAAAAACTGCAGTATTTATTTACAACTGAAACCCACCTTCAACTGATTGATAGATTGGGCCGAAATACGGCTAATTATCCAATTCGCTTAAGTGCAAAAGCAAGTTCCGGAATAAGTTTATATCAAAAAAGTAAAACGGATACACGTATTTTTGTAGGAACCGAAAAGAATCATATTT
>JABINZ010000155.1 GCA_018698135.1 Bacteroidota bacterium | reverse complement strand
GTTACATCCGATCGTTGAGGCATAATAATCTTTACATCAACTCCTCTTTTAGCCGCAGAAATTAGTCTGTCCATCATCAGCCATGTTGGAAGAAAATAAGGAGATTCAATGATGATTTGCGTTTTGGCCTTTACAATATGGTTTAAAATCTTTTTTCGTATGCGCTGAATACGAACAGAAGGCACATCCCTAACAATTTCAAAACCATTGTGTTTTACAAGTCGTGTATGCCGTTTTTTATCAAACTTGTAGGTGTTTTTTAACTGATAATTTTGCTTGAAAATATTTATAAAAGCATCCGTAATACTTCCTGTCAATCGCAAGGAACATTCGCGCCAATTCAAATTGTAATTTGAAATATTAATTGAGCTGAGATAGCTGATATTCCTATCAATTAGCAACAACTTCCGATGATCTCTTTCGTGGTTTGCTGATAGCAAATTAATGGTCAATCGAAGTTTCTTGAAAAATTTCACTTGTCCGCCTGCATCAATCAGGTCCTTGAAAAATTTGGATGAAACCGAAGTTCCCCAAGCATCCAAAAGCAACACTACCTTTACCCCTTCCCTGGCCTTTTTGGTTAAGATATTTCTGAACTTTATACCAATCGGATCGTTTTCAAATCGATAGGTTTCCAAATAAATGGATTCCTTTGCTTTTTCCAAATCTTCGATCATGACAAAATAAATCCGAAGTGGATCCTGATACAATGAACTGCTAATTATAGCTTTTTCCTCCATTTGATTTCAATTGAACCAAGCTAATTTAGCTATTTATTTTAAATTTGATTTGCCTAAGCAGCTACAATTAATCTTTTAATAGCTTAATTTCAAAAATCAAATGAATATACTTGTATTAGGAAGTGGAGGAAGGGAACATGCCATGAGCTGGCTTATTGCCAAAAGTGAATTATGTGATAAACTTTTTATTGCACCCGGCAATGCAGGAACTCAACTTGAAGGTGTTAACCTCAACATCAAAGTAAACGACTTTAAAGCTATTGAAAACGCGGTATTAACACACCATATTGACTTGGTCATTGTTGGTCCTGAAGATCCAATTGTGGAGGGAATCTATGATTATTTCAAATCGACTCCTAATCTTAAGGACGTCTTAATTATTGCTCCATCAGCACAAGGTGCTCAACTCGAGGGCAGTAAGGAATATGCTAAAAAGTTCATGGATAGAAATGCAATTCCAACAGCTGCTTATGCCTCATTTACAGCTGATCAATACGAGGAAACAAAAGCATATCTGGGCAATCAATCCATTCCCATTGTTATTAAAGCAGATGGTTTGGCAGCAGGAAAAGGAGTTACGGTAGCTTTTGAAAGAAAAGATGCAGAACAGGCTATTGACGATCTTTTTTTAAATAATAAATTTGGAGAAGCAGGTTCCAAGGTAGTTATTGAAGAATTTCTGGATGGCATTGAGCTTTCCGTTTTTGTATTAACGGATGGAAAAAACTATGTTTCACTACCAGAAGCAAAAGATTACAAACAAATTGGAGAAGGCAATACAGGACCAAATACAGGTGGAATGGGATCCATTTCTCCAGTTCCTTTTGCGGATCAAAAATTCATGCAAAAAGTTATTGACAGAATTATTGAACCTACCATTAAAGGATTTCAGAAAGAAGGAATTGAATACAGGGGATTTGTTTTTATTGGACTGATGAATGTGAAAGGAGATCCTTATGTAATTGAATACAATGTTCGCTTGGGTGATCCAGAAACTGAAGCCATATTGCCCCGCATTGATGAAGACTTTGTTCCCTATTTAATTGCCGCAGCAAAAGGAGAATTAACAGACCAAAAAATTAAAATCAAATCGGCATATTCTGCTACTGTAATGCTTGTTTCAGGAGGATATCCTAATAGCTATGAAAAGAACAAGGAAATAAAAGGACTTGAAAAGCTTGAAGCAAATTCTATTTTTTACGCTGGAGCCAAGCAAGAAAATGACAAAATTATGACCAATGGAGGGCGTGTTTTAGCCATTAACTCCTTAGCAGCAAATCTGCAGGAAGCTCTTGATCAATCCTATGCAAAAGTGGATAAAATCAGTTTTGATAAAATGTATTTCAGAAAAGATTTAGGAAAGGATTTGATAAATTTTTAATTTGAAACTGCTGAGATGAAACAAGCATGAGTAAAAAACTTCTCACACACCTGTGTGCCGAAACACTTCGGTGTGCAGGCACATGGGAATGATTATAATGCGAGTTCCATCTGACCATTAAAAATCAAATTATAAACAGATGAAAATTGACTACTACCTGGAAAAGAATGATTTTTTACTTTTTCAACTTTATACAGCTTCAAAGTCGGTACGAATAAAACGAAAGAAAATAAGATCATGGATATTATTAACTCTTGGATCAATTTTTTTTACTTTTTATTTCCATCTGGATAATAGCCAATTTCTTACATACTACTTTCTATTTTGTAGTTTTTTGGTCGGCTTTTTCTTTCCAAAATATTTCAAATGGAGATACAAAAAGCATTATTTAAAAAACATCAAAGAGCACTATTCAAATCGATTTGGAATTGAAACGACCCTTGAGTTTACTGATGCAGGAATTCATACAAAGGACAAAACTGGAGAGAGCAAAATAAACATTTCAGAAGTTGAAATAGTGAATGAAACCATGTATCACTATTTCATTAAAATTTCAAGCGGAATGTCCTTAATTATTCCAAAATCAAAGATTACTGAACCTAAGATTTTAATGAAGCAATTTGAAAAGATGAAACTAAGCATTAACAAAGAGTTAAACTGGAAATGGTGAATAGGGTATTAGTCATAGTGCGACTTAAAGTCGGCCTACGACTTTTCTTTTGGAATAAATTGATACCGGATCGCCCTCTTTTCTTCAATCAGTTTATTGATGTCCTCATCAGTCATATCCTCAATATCATCTTCATCTTCCCAATCAAATTTCTTAGGAGGAATACTTTTCTTCCGATAGATTAAAGCATAGGCCATTCCAACAACACCACCTATTAAATGAGATTCCCAGGAAACATTATTCTCAACTGGAAATATGCCCCAGATCATGGTTCCATAAGCAAATATCAACACCAGAGACAGGCCTAATAAATTGCGATTGTTTGAAAATGCTCCACCAAAAAACAAAAAGGAGATATAAGCATAAACCAACCCACTGGCTCCAATATGATATCCACCTTTAGCGAAAATCCAAACCAAAACATTTGTAACCAGCCAACTTGAAGCCATGATAAAAAGAGCTGATTTTCGGTAAAAATACATGATCCCAATTATAGCCACAAACAAGGGAACGGAATTGTTGAACAAATGAAGCAGGTCGGCATGCAAGAGAGGTGTAAAAAACAGTCCAGGCCAAGACGAGAGGTCTCTTGGTACGAGACCCTGACTTGAAAAACTGATATTGAATGTAATTTCTATCAGTTTAATGATCCATAATATTAAAAGAAAAGAGATGGATAATAAAAACCCATCTCTTAACTTTCTTTTATCTTGATCTATCAATGATTCTAACTTTCTACTTGTATTGGTTCAATCTCCTCTTTTTTCTTTTTTGCCAACGCTAACATGGATGGCACTACAACAAGCGTTAAGAAAGTTGCAAAAGATAATCCAAAAATAATGGACCATGCCAATGGTTTCCAAAAAGCCGCAGTTGGCCCACCAAAATAGATGTCTGGATCAAGTGTAGTAAAGAATGAGGTAAAATCGATGTTAACACCAATGGCCAAAGGAAGCAAACCTAAAATAGTGGAAGCAGCGGTCAAAATGACAGGTGTTAAACGAGTTGCACTGGCTTCAATAACAGCCTCACGCCTATCTCCGCCTTTTGCTATTTGAATCTCAGCATAATCAATTAGTATAATTCCATTCTTAACAACAATACCAGCAACCGCTATTATTCCCAATCCCGACATAATTATTGAGATATCTAATCCAAATACTGACAGCCCAAGAAGAACACCAATCAAACTAAATATAATTTGAGTTAGAATGATAATTGGTTTTGAGATAGAATTAAACTGGATAACAAGAATGACAAAAATCAAAACAATGGCTATCAAAAATGCGCCCATCAAAAATCCTGCATTCTCGTTCTGGTCTTGCTGCTCTCCTGTAAAAGTAGTCGTATAACCTTTGGGTAAATCAAAATCAACTAAAGAGGCATCAATACGTTGTACAATTTCATTGGCATTGTATCCTTCAAGAACATTTGAATATACAGTTACAACACGTTTATGATCTTTGCG
Source organism: Bacteroidota bacterium (assembly GCA_018698135.1). Taxonomy (NCBI): domain Bacteria; kingdom Pseudomonadati; phylum Bacteroidota; species Bacteroidota bacterium. The sequence goes on along the minus strand of JABINZ010000155.1, from coordinate 20,164 downwards.
CACAATGCCTCCAAAAGATGTACTTCTTTCGACAGATGCAACTGCTGATATAGGTATTTCACGCATGGCACCATTTTGCCCCCCAGGCACCATAATTGTCATACTCATTAAAGCGTCAAGGTCGTCTCTATACTTTTCTTTAAGGCGCATACTAATAGTATATTCATCCTCACCTTCTCTGTATGTAGAAACATCTTGACCAAATAGTGCATTTCGCAATACCATCCCAATATAGGCAGTATTTAAACCTAATTTATTTGCTTTTGTACGATCTACATTAATTATAATCTCCGGATTGTTGGCGTCTAAATCAGTCTTAAGCTTTTCGATACCAGATATATTCAAAGAGTCAATATGATGAATTAATCGATCAACAATTGGTACGATTTCTTCATACTTCTCACCACTTACTTCAAGATTTATTGGTTTGCCAGTTGGAGGACCCATTGCTTGCTTGGCTACTGTAATATCAACTCCGGCAATATCCTTCAAATTATCTCTTAATTCTTCAATATAAGATGTTGATGATTTTCCAATACGGTATTTATATTCTTTAAATGTAATGGTCAGTTTGGCTAATTTAGATTGTGTGCTTCGTTCAAAAACACTTTCTCCAGCATTTACAGCCACATTGGTAATAACCGATTCAATATCTGGATTATCTTTCCCTAAAACTTCATATACTCTTCCTTCGACAACACGTGTAAAGGAGTCAGTGACGTCCAAATCTGTTCCTGATGGCAGTACCAAATAGGTCATAATAACATCTGGATCTCCTTCGGGAAAGAACACCACTTTTGGAGATCTGACAGACATGAAGAAAAAGGTGAAGAATAACAGGAATATTGTTGAACCAATAACATAATATGCTCTTTTCCCTTTAATCAGAAATGCTAAAGTCGCCCGATAAGATTTCATCATAAAAGGAATAAAATCCTTCTGGAATCTTCTGATCATAGCCATCAATACATAACGAACTGATAAATACATTAAGAATATAAAGGCCAACAGATTACCTATAAAGTTGAGTTTTACTATATAGGAGAAGATAACAACCATCACTACAACTATAGCTGCAATAATGTTCTTCTTATGATTGATAACTATTTGCCCTTCCTTTCTATATTTCATGAATGAAACCGCAAATACAGGATTCATAAAATATGCAACTATCATAGATGCTGTAAGAGCCATAATAATGGTTACAGGTATATAAACCATGAATTCACCAACCACACCTGGCCAAAACATTAATGGGAAGAAAGGTGCAATGGTTGTTAATGTTCCAGCTAATACAGGTCCTGCAACTTCTGCAGTTGCCATTTTTGCTGCTGGAGCTATCGCTAAATTGGGAGTAGTCATGTAGTGACGATAGATATTTTCCACAACAACAATGGAGTTATCAACTACAATTCCAAGCACCAAAATAAAGGCCATCAATACCACCATATTCATAGTAAAACCAACTGCATTAACAAATATAAATGCGATCAGCATGGATAGTGGAATTGCGACTGCTACAAACAAAGCATTATCAATTCCCATGAAAAACATAAGCACCAACACAACAATTAAAAATCCAAGAATAATGGTGTTGAATAAATTGCTCACATTATTTTCTGTCATTGTACTTTGATCACCTGAAGTAATTACGCTTAGATTTGGGGAGGCATCCGCTTGAAAATCCTTGAGAATAATCTCTATTTTATCAACAGCCTCAATCAGGTTTTTGCCAGTTTTCTTGACAACATTAAGCGTAATAACATTCTCGCCATTAATCCTTGAATAACTTTCTGCATCGGCATAACCATCTTTGACATCAGCAATATCTTTCAGATAAATACCATCCATCAACATGATGTTCTGAAGGTCTTCAATACTCGTAAATTCACCAATTATTCGAAGTGTTTGCTGAGTTCCTCCTGAGTGTAATTGCCCACTTGAAATACTCATGTTTTCAAAGGCCACGGCTTGAGAAATTCGATCGAAAGACAAACCTGCTGCTTGCATTTTATACAGGTCAAGATTTATTTGAAACTCTCTTTCGAGTGCTCCAACAATGTCTACACGAGTAATTTCTTCCAATCCTTCAATATCATCCTGAAGTATATCGGCATAATCTTTCAGTTTATTTAAGCTTAAATCGCCTGATAAATTGATATACAGTATGGGGAATTCAGATACATTAATGGCGCTTACTTCCGGATCACTAATCAGACCAGTGGGTAAATCACTTTTTGATTTATCAACGGCTTCATTAATATCCCGATAGGCATCATCCGGATTAACATTTGTTTCAAATTCAACAAATACCAGTGAAAAATCCTGTAAGGATTTACTTTCAATAGACTTTACACCGTCAACACTTTTAACTTGCTTTTCGATGGGTCTTGTTACCAGATTTTCAATATCTGAAGGAGAAGTTCCCGGATAAATTGAAACGATAGAATAATAAGGAAATACGACTTCCGGAAAACTTTCCTTGGGTGTATTATTATACGAAATGACTCCAAAAATTATGAGCACAACAGTAAAGAAATAAATAGTCGTCCTGTTGTTGACTGCAAAATTGGTTAATGGAAATTTTCTTTGCTTCATCTTACAAATTTTTGTTTTATTTTGAAATCATTAGTTTTTCTGAACTCTCACTAACTGACCATCTGACAAATTTTGATAACCATAAATGATCAATTTATCATTGGTTTTCAGTCCGCTTAAAACTTCAGCTTTTCCATTTTGAGTTTGTCCTATAGTGATGATTCTCCTGACTGCTTTCCAATTGTCTCCATCTTTTTCTGCAACAAATAAAAACTCCTCATCTCCTTTTCGTTGAATAATTTTTTGAGGAACAACTGATGCGTTTTCATTTACATAATCAGTAATGCTTAACACACTAATCATATTCGGTTTCAGATCTTTAATTCCGCTTGGTAAACTGAATTCAATGTTAATGGTTCTATTATCTGGATTGATTACTTGTGATACAGACTCAATTTTCTTATAAATAATTGTATCGAGATCTGGAAAGTTAATTTTCACCTCATCGCCCTTATGAACACTGGCAATGTATTTTTCAGAAATAGCGGCTTTTACTTTCAATGCACTCAATTGTACAACACGAATTCCTCCGAACATAGCTGATTCACCAACTTTCAAGTTTACTTCATCAACGGTTCCATTGATTGGAGAAATAATCCTGGTCAGTTTCAACTGCTCTTGCAAGGCAGCCATTTGTTTTTCAAGACCCTCTTTTGATGATTTTGCTGAAAGATATTGAATCTCACTGCCAATTTCCTGATCATAAAGCCTTTTTTGCTTTTCATAAATTGTATTAGTTAAGTCAACATTTACCTTTAATGCTGCAATTGATTTCTCCAATATGGAGCCATCCGACTTTGCAAGAAGTTGTCCTTTTGAAACGCGATCGCCTTCCTTAACATAAATTGCCGTAACCAAAGTTTGGCTCTGGGCAGGAACTAAAATATTGTTTTCTGACTCCACATTACCTTGTGTTTCAAAACTATGTTTGAACACCTGTTTGGCTAAGTTTGCGACTTTAACTGGAACCAAATTGGTATGTTCAACCACTTTTCCTTCACTTGAAATTTCTTCTTCAAGTGTTTTTATTTTTAATGTAATATCAGCTTGCTCCTTTTTTAACTTTTCAAGTTGTGCTGTTTTATCTGGTTGTGAACAGGATGCCATCAATACCAGTGCTGCTATTGCAATTGTAGCAAATGATTTCATTTTTCTTGTATTTTTAAGATTATTAGTTTTCATTTTTTGTAATTTATTTTCTTTATGTATTAATAATTGCCACAGATTAACAGATTTGAATTTCTATGACAATTTATAGTTTAATTCTTTTTGTCAAGGATAATCTTGTTCTGAATATTTCATGTTTAATCTGTAAATCTGTGGCAGACTACTTAATCACTATTTATTATTCAAAATATTATCTAATTTATTCTTTGCCTGCAATACTTCCAATAAAGCATTGAAATAATTGCTTTGAGCCGACAGATATTGACTGTTTGCCACCGTCAAATCCATGCTTGACGACATTCCTTCTTTGTACTTTATCAGGGTTTTATTATAGATTGACTTGGCTAATTCCTGATTGGATTTTTCATTAATAAACTTCTCGAAAGAAGACTGTAGCATAATATGTGACTGCTGCGCTTCAAGCATTAAGCCTTGAACAGCCATCTTTTTAGTATTTCTGCTTTTCTCGAGCTCAATATTTGCCTGAGCCACTTTTGCATTACGCATTCCTGAACTAAAAATGGGAATACTCAAACTTGCTCCTGCAATATCCGGAAATGAAAAATCAAAATCTGCTTTAAATGGCTTTTCCTGATGTTGATAGAAAGCAGCAAGTGTTGGCAAATAAGCTGATTTCTCAAGTCTTACCAGAGCTTCTTGCAAAGATTCCTGCGTATTAAGTAGCTGATAGGTAATATTTGAATTGATATCCAGATTCTTGTTTATAATACTTTCCATTGTAATACCAGCAATTACATCATCCAGCTGATCTGATAGTATAATTTCCTGACTCAAATCCATACCCATTTGAAATTTTAGCAAACGATAGGCTATTGCAACTTGTCTTTCCAACATTTTTGATGTGTTGTCAATATTTGTTACGGTATATTTTAGTTGATCTACATCAGTGCTTTCAATCAAACCTTCTTTGAACATTGCCTCAAACTCCATAAGGGTTTTCTTCATATTTTCAGAAGTTGATTTCAACAACTTATTGTTTTCATCAGCTGCTAAAACCATGTAATAAGTATTGGCTACATCTTCTTTCACGTCATTTTCCGACATCTGCAAACTTTGCTCAGATAGTTTTTTAAACATTTTTGAAGTTTGTAAACCTACTATATACGATCCCGAAAAAACCAATTGACTAGCAGTTGCTGAAAAAGTTACTGAATGGGGAACTCCTAATTTTATGGGTACATCTATTGAATTAAGAAGCACTGTTTTTCCATCTGGTTGTAACTCGCCATGGGTAACAGCTGAAAATTGCATCTCTGGAATAGTGGGCATATACGTATATTCGACCGCACCATTAATTTGTGGTAATCCCATTGCTGCAGTTTCCCAGATTTTCTTTTTTGCCTTTTCAATATCCAGCAAAGCATTTTTTACCTGTGCACTATTCTTTAATGCATACTCTTGTGCTTCAATCAGGCTCAGACTTGTTTGTCCATGTAACTGAGAAGCTGAAAAGATTAGGAATAAGCTAAATAGTTTAATTAAATTCTTACTAATCATTAATCTATAATTTAATGTTGAATGTTTTTATTTTTTCTTCAAAATGCTTGATACCTTCTTCATTAGCAATTCCACGAATATGGTTCTCAAACATGACTTTAAATATTTCTGTGAAAGAATAATTTGAAGCAAGAAAATTTTCAGGGCTCATAATTGTTTCGATCTTCTGAACATATAATTGAGATACCAATTCACTATTCAGATCTTTACGATACAAATTTTGTTTTATTCCCAATTCAATATTCTCTTTCACTTTTAATGCAATACTCTGATTACGTTTTTCTGAATCTTCCCGACTTGATGAAGGAAAGTATTTTTTTAAATCATGACTGAATGTAGGGTTGATTTCAGAAAGCTTCTTGCTTATAAATAAACTTACCATCATAAGCTGATCGATGGCATTCTTATTTTCTTTCATTATTTTCTTGAAAGCAATGGCTCCTTGACGATGTTCATGCAACAAAGTAAGCTTTACCAGCTCTGCTTTATTGCTCACAAATAGATATAAGGTTTTTTTTGAAATACCTAATTCACGGCATATATCATCCATGGATACAGATCGTATTCCATATGTCATAAATATACGCTTGGTTTCTGTTAGTATTTTTTCAAATCTTTTATCCATCACTTAGATCATCTTCAAATTTCAAAAGCAAAATTAAGAAGCGAAACCTTGGGAAACAAATTTGATACCAAATCGTTTCCAAAGTATCTTTTCATGCAAATTAGAATCATATTAAATCTCTACGTTTCTCTAAATCCGTACCTTTGTCCTACGAAAGGCGTTTAATGCTATTAAAGTTAATCACATGAAAATTATAAAGGGTATATATCCCAATATAGTCCTAAGGGCTGTACTATTAATACTCACCTTCATATTACTTATCCCACAATTGGCAATATCACAAAGTGATAACAATCCACTGATTCCTGGCGATAAAAATTTTTACGAAATCCAAAAAGCATTCAATGACAATTGGAATAGTCAGGAAAATAAAAATGACATGAAAGGCTGGAAGCAATATAAACGCTGGGAGTGGTTTATGGAACCACGTGTTTATCCTAGCGGAATACTTCCTGATCCAATGGCCACATATAATGCACTAAATCCTGCACTTCCCATACGTCCTGACCATAACAGAAGCAATGGCAACTGGACATCCATGGGGCCAGCGATTTCATCAGGAACAGGAATTGGACGAATAAATTGTGTAGTTTTTCACCCTACTGACACGAATATTATTTGGGTTGGAGCACCTTCAGGTGGCTTATGGAAAAGCACTGATGGCGGAGCTAGCTGGCATACAAATACAGACAATTTACCTGCTATTGGAATCAGTGATTTGGTCATTCATCCCACAAACCCAGATACAATGTATCTGGCATCCAGTGATGGAGATGCCTATGACACTTATAGTCTAGGCGTGTTAAAATCAACAGATGGTGGTAGCACATGGAATACCACTGGACTTGATTGGAATATTGTTTATGGCAGAAGCATCCGCAAATTAATTATGCACCCCACTAATCCCGATATTTTATTTGTTGCAACAAATGCTGGTATATATAAAACAACAGATGGTGGCATACAATGGGATTTAGAACGGAATGGTGGTTTTAAGGATATTGTGTTTAAGCCCGGAAATCCGGATGTTATTTATGCAGCAGCTTACACAGGTTCAAGTTCAACAGGCGGAAAATTCTATCGGTCAACAGATGGTGGAGATAATTTTTCAGAAATCACTGGAGGATTCACTGGCAAAGCCAACAGACTAGCCATTGGGGTAACACCTGATGATACAAATTATGTTTACATTTTAGCTTCTGAATCACCTTCTTCAAATTATAGTAACCGACATGGTTTTTTAGGTTTTTATCGGTCCACAAATGGGGCTGATTCCTTTGTTGAAATGTCGACTAGCCCTAATGTATTGGGTTGGTCAACAAATGGAAATGACCTTCGTGGACAAGGTTGGTACGACCTGAGCATAGTTGTTTCTCCTGTCAATAAGGCTGAAGTTTATGTTGGCGGAGTTAATATCTGGAAAACAACAAATGAAGGAGCAAACTGGTCATTAAATGCACACTGGTACGGTGGAGGTGGAGCGCCTTGGGTACATGCAGATATTCATGACATGCGCTTTCATCCTTTAAACCCCTACGCACTTTATATTGGAAGTGATGGTGGCATTTTTAGAAGTCTTGATAATGGAAATAATTATACGGATATCAGCCAAAGCTTAGTGATTTCACAAATTTATCGTTTGGGTATTTCTGCTACAGATAAAGATTTAGTCATGGTCGGTCTCCAAGATAATGGTTCTAAATTATACGATCCTAATTGGGAAAATGTTTTGGGTGGTGATGGCATGGAATGCCTGATTGATTATTCCAACCCAAGTTATATGTATGGCTCTTTGTATTATGGTGATATCCGAAGGTCTACGAATGGAGGGAATAATTTCTCAGGAATTAAGAGAAACATTAGTGAAGATGGCGGTTGGATTACACCTTTTATCATTAATCCAAAAGAACCTAAAATTCTTTATGCCGGATATGGAAATGTATGGAAAAACGAAAACAGAGGATATAACGATTGGATTAAACTAACCAATTGGGGAAGCTCCAAAGTGGTAGCTATGGCTATATCAAAATCCGATACCAATGTGCTTTATGTAGCCAAATCATCTTCCTTGTATAGAACAACAAATAGTGGTACTACATGGGATTTGCTTAGTGGATTACCAACTTCAAGCAACTCAATTACCTGGATTGAAGTGCATCCTCTTTATCCAAATATTGTTTATGTAACTTTTAGTGGTTACAATGCAAGCAATAAAGTATTTGTTTCAGATGACTTTGGAAATACATGGACAAATATTACAGGCGGCTTGCCCAATCTTCCTGCTAATTGCATTGTATATCAAGCCAATTCGTATGGAGGTCTATATGTTGGAACCGATGTTGGAGTTTATTATAAGGACAGCTCACTCACAGATTGGATTGCTTATAACGATGGTTTACCAAATGTAATCATCAATGATCTGGACATTTATTATGATGCGTCAGATGATTCAAAAAGCAGGCTTCGTGTGGCAACATATGGTCGTGGACTTTGGGAGTCTGAATTATATTTTTCACCAACCACTCCTCCTGTTGCATCATTCGATGCGCCAAAAACCACAATTTGCAAAGGATACGCACTCACTTTTGAAAACACATCGGTCTATTCAGGAAGCTTTAAATGGTATTTCCCCGGAGGATCACCAGCTACTTCCACGGAACATTCACCACGTATTCAATATCCTACAACTGGGAGTTATGACGTTATTTTGGTTGCCATCAATGATTTTGGTCAAGATTCAATTTTCAAAGATGACTTTATTACTGTTGATGAAAGTGTCGAATGTGTTTACGTTTTGTCAGCAGATATAACAGGCGAATTGTATACAACCTGCACAGGTCGATTATTTGATCCGGGAGAAAACAATAATTACAGCAGTAATTTGAATACCTATGCAACTATATCGCCTCCGGGTTCTCATGGAATTATTCTGGAATTCATATCATTTGAAACGGAAAAAGACTTTGATTTGCTGGATATTTTTGATGGCCCTACAATTTCTTCTTCCTTGATAGGTAGTTATTCGGGATCAGCTTTGCCCGGACAAGGGATTGTTGTTTCATCCGATTCAGCTATAACATTAAGATTCACCACAGATGCTTTAGACAATAGATCTGGTTTTGAATTAACCTGGAAATGTTTGAGCGCTAATGAACCACCATATGCCTATTTTAATCCTACCGATAACTATTCATGTACCGGAGAAGTCAACTTCAAAGACAAATCATTAAACAGCCCAAATAGTTGGATGTGGTATTTTGGAGATGGGGAAACTTCTACTGATCAAAATCCAGTTCATTCTTACAATGAAACAGGATTATATACGGTAAGTCTGGTTGTGAGCAATTCAAACGGATCAGATAGTTTTAGTTTTAAAAGCATTTACGTTGAAATTCCTGATGCACCAGATGCCAAAACAGTTTCACGTTGTGGAGCAGGAAAAGTTACACTAACTGCAGATGGCGATGGCCATATTATTTGGTTGGCCAATCAAAACGACAAAACACCAATTGCTACAGGAAGTCAATTCATCACACCAAATTTATCAGCTTCAAAAACCTATTACGTAAAATCATTAACACCCGGAAATGCTGTTTATGGTGGACCTTATGGCAATACAATTGGCGGAGGAGGCTATTTTAACGGCTCACAGGGTTTGATTTTCAATTGTCAAAAAGATATTCTGCTTTCATCAGTCAAAGTATATGCATCCGGAAATTCTGTCCGTAACATTGTACTAACCGACTCTATAGGCACTATTGTTTATGATACCAACATCAATATTAGTAACGGTGAAAATAGAATAAATTTAAATTTCCGCATTGCAAAAGGCAATAGTTATACACTTGCTACCTCAAGTTCGGCTTTATATAGAAATAACTCAGGCGTTTCATTTCCCTATGCAGTAGATGATCTTGTAAGCATTGTAAGCAGTACAGCTGGAGATATATATTATTATTTCTTCTACGACTGGGAAGTTAAAGAAGTAGATGTTTGTATGAGCCCTGCTATTGCAGTTATAGCTCAAATAGATAACAATGCCCCAACTGCAGATTTCAGTTATGCCGATTCGGGTTTGTATGTTAATTTCACAGATCTCAGTACCGATGCAGCTCATTATTATTGGGACTTTGGAGACGGAAACACTTCTGAAGATGCAGCACCCTCCTATAAATATGTTGATGGAGGAAATTACACCGTTAAGTTGGTAATTGAAAATGGCTGTGGTACCGACTCCATAACAAAAACCATAAATATCACCAATTCAATATTTGAAGGTGCAGATGCTAAATTCATTATCTATCCAAATCCGAATAATGGAAGTTTCCAATTAGATTATCATGGGCCGGAAGTGATTCATGTTAGCGTTTTGGATGCAAGCGGACATATTATTCACAACAAAATAATGGAAGATGGATTTAGTTCTGGACAAATTCAATTGAATCTTAATACGTCAGCTGGAGTATATTTTGTGCATCTTTTGAATAAAAAAGGAACAATCGTTCAAAAGGTATTTATTCAGTAAAATGAAAATTGTTTCCTATAATATCAATGGCATTCGTGCTGCTATTAATAAAGGTCTCATTGATTTTTTGAAAGAAAGCAATCCAGATGTAGTTTGCTTTCAGGAGCTAAAAGCACAACCCGAACAATTTGATGTGAGCCTGTTTGAAGATTTAGGCTACCATTGTTATTGGTTTCCTGCTGAGAAAAAAGGATATAGTGGAGTGGGCTTGCTATCCAAAACAAAACCAGACAGAGTTGTTGCCGGATGTGGTGAAGCAAAATATGATTTTGAAGGACGAATACTACGAGCTGATTGGGGAGATATCTCCCAAATTTCAGCTTACTTCCCGTCAGGTTCAAGTGGAGATTTAAGACAGGCTTTTAAAATGGAATTCCTTGAATTTTTTTATAACTATATAGAAAAACTACTACTGGAACGACCTAAACTGATCGTTTCAGGAGATTACAATATTTGCCACGAAGCAATCGATATTCATGACCCCATTCGAAATGCGAAAAGTTCAGGCTTTTTACCTGAAGAAAGGGAGTGGATGTCGGATTTTATTGAGCTTGGATTTATAGATAGTTTCAGAATTCAAAATCCGGGCAAACCCAAATATTCTTGGTGGTCGTACCGGGCTAATGCTCGTAATAACAACAAAGGCTGGCGGATTGATTATAATATGGTATCAAGTGCTTTAAAAGATCAAATAAAATCAGCTGATATCTGGAATGATGTGCATCAGTCGGATCATTGTCCTGTTTATTTGGAATTGTATTAGAATTTATTCCACCGTCACAGACTTGGCCAAGTTCCTGGGCTGATCTACATGACAACCTCGCATCACAGCAATATGATAGGCCAATAATTGTAATGGAACAACTGAGATCATAGGTGAAAAGATTTCATCAGTTTCAGGAATCTCAATCACATAATCAGCAACCTCGCTAATTACTTTATCTCCTTTGTTAACGACCGCAATAATCACCCCTTTACGGGCTTTCACTTCTTGAATATTGGACAGCACTTTATCGTAAATATTCTTATTGGTTGCAATAACAACAACCGGCATGTTTTCGTCAATCAAGGCAATTGGACCATGCTTCATTTCTGCAGCTGGATAACCTTCAGCATGTATGTAGGATATCTCTTTAAGCTTCAATGCACCTTCTAATGCAACCGGAAAATTCAGTCCACGACCAAGATAAAGAAAGTTCTTAGCATCTTTAAAAACAGCAGCTATTTCCTTCACCCTGTCATTGGTCTTCATAACTTCTGCCACTTTATCAGGAATAGTATTAAACTCATGAATATACTCATGATAACGTGTGTTGGAAATCGTTCCTTTAAGCTTTGCCCACTGCAGAGCCAGTAAAGTCAACACCACTAATTGAGATGTAAATGCTTTGGTGGAAGCTACACCAATTTCAGGACCTGCATGAGTATAAACACCTGCATTGGTTGTCCGCGCAATAGTAGAACCCACTACATTACAAATTCCAAATACCGCAGGAATTTTCTTCTTTGCTAATTCTATAGCGGCTAATGTATCGGCTGTTTCACCAGATTGTGAAATTGCTATTAATAAATCATCCTCAAATATGACTGGATTACGATACCTGAACTCTGATCCATACTCTACTTCAACAGGAATACGCGCCAATTCTTCAATCAGATATTCTCCGATTAATGCAGCATGCCATGAAGTTCCACAAGCCGTAATCACAACACGCTTAACATGATCCAGTTTGTTGATATAATCCTGGATTCCGCCTAAGCGAATTTCGCCTTTTTCAATGCTCAACCTACCTCGGAATGTATCGCGAATAGAATTAGGTTGTTCATGAATTTCTTTAAGCATAAAATGCTCATATCCACCTTTTTCAAGAGTTTCCAGGTTCATTTCCAGCTCTTGAATATAGGGTGTTTGAATTTTATTTTCGATGGTTTTAAGCGAAAACGAATCACGTTTGATGATAGCCATATTATCATCATTCATATAGATTACGTTACGTGTATACTCCACAATTGGAGTTGCATCTGAAGCTAAAAAATACTCGCCTTCGCCAATTCCAATTACCAGCGGACTACCTTTTCTGGCAGCAACCAGCATATTAGGATCTGTTTTCGACAAAACAACAATAGCATAAGCTCCTTCTACTCTATTTAATGCATATCTGACTGATTCATCCAGGCTTAGATTCTCATTTTTCATGATATCTTCAATCAAATGAACCAATACTTCTGTATCGGTGTCACTCCTAAAATGATGTCCACGATTTTGAAGCTCCACCTTTAAAACATCATAATTTTCAATGATGCCATTGTGTATCAGAGCAATGTCGTTATTTTCGGATAAATGTGGATGAGCGTTTTCATTATTGGGCTCTCCATGTGTAGCCCATCGTGTATGACCAATTCCTATGCTGCCATGTGTTGGTTTATCTTTGATAAAATCAACCAATGTTTTTACTTTGCCGGCTATTTTATACACATGTAAATCGCTATTCATTATAGCAACTCCAGCACTATCGTAACCACGGTATTCCAGACGCTGTAGTCCTTTCAACAAAATTGGACAAGCCTCTTTGTCACCTATATAAGCAACAATTCCACACATAATTTAAAAGTCGTTTATGTCTACTTCACCTTGGTATAAGAGAGTTTCAATATAGCGGAAGATAAATCCTGATTTGCTCTTATTACCAAAGGATCTGCAACAATTGGGTTATCTGAAGGTATAATCAAGTTGAGATCAAACTCACTTTCGTAATTTGTATCGTTATAATAATTAACTAATTCCTTTTGAATAAAACGGGTAATAATAATGCTGTATGACTCCGTTTGAGGATTGTATATGCCATCAAAATAATCTTCATAGCGGTCGATTATGGCAAAATTTGTATTATCCTTATCAGTCTGTAATAAAAGCAGAGAAGGAGGTGCTTTCGATAAATAGCTCAGGGATAAATCTGGTTTAATAATCAATTCAGCCCTATTAATAGCTAATAAATTATCACTACCAAGCTTTTTTAATTGATCACTAAAATCTATCCTTGCTTTGGATCCTGCCAATGGTTTGATGTATACTTTATCATATAATTTTGTTGGATTATTAAGCTGCTCCTCAATTGGCGTACCTGCTAAATCCTGTTCAAACTTATTGATCCGGGCACATTCATCATTAATTTGAAATATGGCCGTCATTGTATCTTTATCATTCCGATAATATAATGTCATATTAGAGGAATCATTCTCCAAATCAAAATAAACGATTGACCCCGTGCTGCTTATTTGCTCCGGAATAATGGCGATACCATTTAGCATATCCAGAAAATCATCATCATCTGCCAATTGGAATTCTGAAGCATTAATAATTCGAGAGGCCAAATCATTGGTCAAAACAATCCGGATCACATCATTATCTGAGGGCTTTACCATGCCAGTCCAACTTCCTAATATATCAGGATAATAGTTGAAAGAGGAGGTTGAATAATAGGCACTATCTCTGTAGATTCTTTCATTCAGTTCGTATACATTGAATTTGAAAGGGTCGTTTAACCATCCAAAGTATCCATCAGCTGAATAGTATTTTAGATAAAGAACGATGGAATCAAAAACAGGATTTATACCAAAGGCTACATCAGCAACCGGGAGTCGGAGCTCTGCAAAAACAGATGCTTTAACCTGACCAAAAGAAGCATCTTTGTATACCCCTAATAAATCTCTGGTAAATTCGTCACTTCGAATAGAATCTTCACGGCTTGTCCGAATTTTCACAACCGAATCCGACTGAAAAAAATCAAAATGATCATCTACACGATTTGTATCAAAATCGTATACATCATCTTTGTTACAAGAGTAAAAAATAATAAGCAGTGAAGCTAAAGTTATACTTGATAAGCGGAACGCATGCTTAGCTAATAAGCTCAAAATATTTGTCATAGAATGAATCACCTTGGTTTTTCCGAATGTCAAGTATCGGCTTTTTTAATGTACTGACAAAATCATCAGTTTCCTTATCTACCTGATCTGAGCTAAAAACTACTATATCTGAGAAGTTTGCTCCACATTTGTACAAGTCAGAAACTTTAGGATCGTCTAAATAACCGAAGTCACCATCGGGTAACTTTAAATGAGATTTCTTAACAAAATCAGCGCCAAGATTGTTTTTAAGACCATCATGGTAAATAGATGAAATCAGTTTCACCTTTTTCAATGAAGGCTCACTACTGAATGTAGTTCTTGCATATGCAGGAACCAAACCGCTCAGCCATCCCTGACAATGAATCACATCCGGCATCCAACCAAGTTTTACCAATAACTCAAGAACACCTTTGTTATAGAAAATTGCTCTTTCGTCATTGTCTTCATAAAATTTATCTCCATCGTCATGGAAGAAATTTTTACGCTGGAAGAAATCTTCATTATCCAAAAAATAGACTTGAATTTTTGCTGTTTGTAATGATGCTACTTTTATAATTAATGGATTATTATTCCTTCCTACTGTAATATTTAATCCAGAGAGTCTAATTACCTCATGCAGCCTATGTTTGCGCTCTTTTATGTGTCCAAATTTGGGCATAAAAACCCTAATTTCAGCACCTCTTTTTTGAAGATTTAACGCCAGATCACGAAGAAATATCGCCTGTTCAGTTAAATCAGTATATGGAGCCATTTCATGGCATACAATCAAAATTTTTTGATTCGTCATAACTGTTCGTCTTCTCCTATTTCAGTTGATTCATGAATAAGCTACAAATTTAGGAAATTTTAATGTAATTATCATTAATCCGCTTAGCTTTGAGCATTGTTTAACATTCAATTCTAATCATTTAGCATTGCTCCCGCTATTTAAAAATAAATTATTATTGACTGAATATATCCAATCAGTTAAACAAAATAAGCAAGTAGTTGGCCTAGTGCCCACCATGGGCGCTTTACATGCTGGTCATATTTCTCTGATAAATAAATCTTGTGAGGAATCAAATGTAACTGTGTGTAGTATTTTTGTTAATCCTACCCAGTTTAATGAAAAATCTGATTTCGAAAAATATCCTCGTTTATTAGAAAAAGATATGCATATGCTTGAGAATACCAAATGCAATGCTATTTTTGCTCCCGAAATCAAGGAAGTATACGGTAAGGACACAACACAAACGATTGATGCCGATTTGGGTTATTTGAATCTTGAGTTGGAAGCTAAATTCAGATCTGGGCATTTCGATGGGGTTGTTACTATCGTAAAAAAGTTATTTGACATCGTTCAGCCAGATATTGCGTATTTTGGACAGAAAGATTTTCAACAGTTTATGACTATTAAAAAACTGGTTGAATATTTTGAAATGCCTATTAAACTAGTCAGTTGTCCTGTAATTCGTGAAAATGATGGCTTGGCCATGAGCTCAAGAAATCTGTTATTAACCGCAGAAGAAAGAGCTTTTGCTCCAACCATCTATCAAACCTTAAATGAGGCAAAGGAATTGCTGGATAATAAATCCATTCAGGAAATACAGCAATGGGCAGAAAAAAAACTGTCGCAAGAGAAATTGGTTGAATTTGAATATTTTGAAATTAGGAATGCAGAAGATTTAAAACCTGTTAATGATATTACCAAAACAGACGAGTTGGTCATACTTACCGCAATACGTGTAGGAAAAATCCGGCTAATCGACAACATTCTGGTAAAAACATAAAGATGTATATTGAAGTATTAAAATCTAAAATACACCGAGTTAAGGTAACAGAGGCGGAACTCGATTATATAGGAAGCATTACCATTGATCAGGATTATATGGATGCAGTTGGTATGATTCCAAACGAAAAGGTTCAAGTGTTAAACATTCGAAATGGAGAACGCTTTGAAACCTATACAATTAAAGGTGAAAGAGGAAGTGGTATTATTGGCCTGAACGGACCAGCAGCACATAAAGGAAGTGTTGGCGACATCGTAGTAATTGTTTCCTATGCGTTTGTTGAAATTGATAAAGCCCCTGATTTTGAACCTCAAATTCTACTTCCCGAAAACGGCAAATCAACAATCAATTGAAAAAACTATTTAATGTTCTAAAATATCTCCTCGTTCTTGCTATTGGACTTTTATTGTTGTGGTTGGTTTATAGAAACATAGATAAAGATAATTTAGTCAAAGGACTGAAAAATGCAAATTATTTCTGGGTAATACTCGCTTTATTCATTGCTTTATTAGGCCATATTAGCCGTGGACGCAGATGGGCCTTGCTAATAGAACCACTTGGAAAAAAAGTTTCTACCTGGCGCGCATTCCTTGCAGTCATGTTTGGTTATTTAGCGAATCTTGCTCTCCCCAGAATGGGCGAAGTGTCGAGATGTGTGGCTTTAAACCGGACTGATAAAATACCGCTTAATAAATTAATCGGAACTGTTATCGTTGAAAGAGGATTTGATTTTATTATGCTGATTACAATTACTTCGGTTAGTTTTCTGATTGCATTTAATCAGGTTAAAACATATCTGTACAGATCGCTGAACTATTTAAATGATAAATACAGCAACTTCTTTAGTATTACATCAATCGTTGTAGCAATAGTTGTTATCCTTGCTTTTATCACATTATTGATATTGATCAAAAGGTCAAAACGAGATTTTAAAAAACATCCATTTTATATTAAAATACGAGATATTGTTAGTGGATTTGGGGCAGGCATTAAAACCATTATTCATTTAGAGAGAAAATGGGAATTTGTGTTTCATACTTTATTTATTTGGACGACCTATTTCCTGATGACTTACTTAATATTTTTTGCATTTCAACCAACTTCGGACCTAGGCCCTCTTGCCGGATTAATTGTCATGACCATTGGTAGTTTAGGATTTATAATGCCCGTTCAGGGTGGAGTTGGAACGTATCATTATGCAGCCCAGAAAGCCTTGGAAATATATGAAATTCAACCTGAAGATGGAGCAGTTTATGCCTTAATTGCTCATTCTTCCCAAACGCTAATGCTAATTATTATTGGAGTAATCGCTTTCTTTATTCTTGCGACTATTCAAAAAAGTGTTAAAAATGAGCCACAGCAAAACAATCAAAAACAAGATTCATAGTTGGGATTCCTTATCTTTATTAAGAAAGAAATGGAAAGAAGACGGTTTTAAAACTGTCTTCACAAACGGTTGTTTTGACATTATTCATCTTGGACATATAGATTATTTATCAAAAGCGGCAGATTTAGGTGACCGTTTTATTGTCGCAATCAATTCTGACAAATCTACTTCAAAGCTTAAAGGAGCAAACAGACCCTTGCAAGATGAACAATCACGCATGATGATTATGGCTTCTTTTGCCTTTGTTGATGCAGTGGTTTTGTTTGATGAAGAAACGCCTTATAATTTAATCAAAGAAATTTTGCCCGACATTCAGGTAAAAGGTGGCGATTATAGTTCGGATACAATAGTAGGTGCTGATATTACAAAAAATAACGGTGGTAAAGTTGTTATTATCCCTTTTCTAAAAGGTTATTCAACCAGTGCCATCGAAGAAAAAATAAAAAAAACTTAGGGGCACTTTTCATCAAATGATTCTCTGACTCCATTTAGTTTTTTTACCACAAAAGCTCCATCAATGCCCATATCTATCATATCTCTGCGTAATGCACAGGCATCATCAAAATTGTTGAAGCGGCCAATCATCAGTTTATAAGCACCATTACGTTCTTCCACATTCATATTTACCAATAAAGAGTCGTATCGATTAAAATCAAATGATCTGAAAAAGCCTATTTGAACTTCAAATGTTTCACCACTATCATTCATAGAAAACAAAGGTGTTCCTTCTTGGTATTTATTGGATACTATAGAAAGCGCATTTTCAAGACTATCCATTTTAGTCATCAAAACCTTTATTTCGGCCTCTTGGTTTTGAGCAGATTTTTCACTTAAATGAGTTTGTTTCTGAAAAGTAAAATCCCATTTTCCCTGACCAATATAACATTGAAAATAAAGGAATAAGCTTGCTGAAGTCAGAAATAATATAATAAACAATGCTAATAAAATATAAATACCCGAACCTCTTTTCGCTTCTTCTATTTCAATTTCCTCATCATTTTCATGGTCTTCAACATGCCCATCCAATTCAAAACGTGTTTCTTCCATAGCTATTAGTTAGGATTTTTCAAGCCTCTAAGTTAAATAGAAATAAATCTTCAGAAAACGAGAAAAGAACTTATTGATTACTCCACTACAAAAACAATGGCTGTTGGAATTTGGCGGACTCCTTCTCCTGTCACATAAGCAAATATTTCAGAAACAATGATTCGGTCGCCAGGCTTTGGATCTTCTATAAATGTCCGCATTTGCTGACTTAAAATATTTCCCTTTGTTTCTGCAACTCTAACGGGTCCGTTCATTATCGGTTGAACAATAAACCTGAATTTATGTATATCCGAAATCTGCCTTTTCAGAATAGTATCGAGTACATAAATTTGATTGATAGTCTTTAATTGCTCGGCACTCACAGTGAATTTCGAGACTTTACCCCAATAAATATCAATTTTTGAAATATCACTTTGGCTGAAAGCGGTTAAATCTGTAGTCAGGAAAATTAATAATGCAATTAGCAGTTTATTCATAGGATGTTCAGATAATACAGCTTGTATTGATAGCAAAAGTATTATTTTTGATTAACTTGTTTTAGATGAATAAACCACAAACAGGCTTTTCGTTGTGTATAAGTCTTTGTGAAAACGTTTTTCATCTTTCTCACACATTAAAATTCTAAATTACTTTTAATGGCTATTGAAATAGAACGCAAGTTTTTAATCAAGAATGATAGTTGGAAAAAAGATCTTGTAGGCCAAATTTACCAACAGGCCTATTTAAGCAAATCAGCTAATAAAACTGTCCGTATAAGAATAGTTGAAGAAAAAGCCTTCCTAACCATCAAAGGAAAATCTAAAGGTATAAGCAGAACTGAGTTTGAATATTCAATTCCGGTTGATGATGCTCGAATTATGATAAACGATTTGTGTGATAAACCAGCCATCTTAAAAAAACGCTATCGGGTAAATTTTAAAGGACATAGCTGGGAAGTTGACGAATTTGATCAGGAAAACGATGGATTGATTCTCGCAGAGATTGAACTAAATGCAGAAGATGAGTTTTTCGAACTCCCCCCATGGGCAGGAAAAGAAGTTAGCGGAGATCCAAAATATTATAATTCCAACCTAAGCAAGCATCCTTTTACAAAATGGTAATTTTGCGGACTAAAATCAATTTCGAAGATGAGTTTTTTGTCAACTAAAAAGAACTGGGAAGGTTTTGCTAAAAAAGACCCTTTGTGGGCTATTTGTACAAACCCTACAAAAAAAGATGGAAAATGGAATCAGGATGAGTTTTTTGACATGGGAAAAACAGAAGTCGATTCAATTATCCAGATGCTCCAACAAAAAAAATATTTCTCAAACGAGCATGCAAGTTGTCTTGATTTCGGTTGTGGTGTTGGGCGATTAAGTCGGGCATTGTCTGCACATTTCGACCAGGTTATTGGACTTGATGTTTCATCAACTATGATTGCCAAAGCCAAAGAGCTAAATGATTTATCAACTGAAAAACTGAGTTTTGTTCATAATGAACAAAATGATCTATCCATTTTTGAGGACAATAGTTTTGACTTCATTTTCACAACAATCGTTCTTCAGCACATACCTAAACCAGCATCAGTCAATTATATTAATGAGTTTGCACGAATTTGTAAGCCTAATGGACTCATTATT
>JABINZ010000154.1 GCA_018698135.1 Bacteroidota bacterium | reverse complement strand
ATTGAAAATAAGTATCATGAAAAAACTTAGACCGAATACAAAAATGATGGCAAGTAATAGTAAAATATAATTAACATAAGTAGCCCATAAAAGAGATTCAAGTCTGATTTTTGAAATAAATTCATCTTCAATTTTCTCTTTTGAGAAGGCAACAAAACAAGCCCCAATAATAAACAGTACACAGAATATTTCATCGAATATGTCGTTTTCAACAATTTTGAAAAATGCAGATTCACCAAGAAATTCATCAGAATAAATTGCAAAAACGTTTACCCAAATTTCTATGTCCTTCAAAAATGGTAAAGAAAAGAGAATGTAATAACAAATGGAGAGAATTAATACGATCCAGCCTATTGGCTTAAATCGGTTGGGTAATAAATACTTTGATTTCATAGCTTTATATTTTTCAGCAAATGTAAATCAAAATTTACAAAAAGTAAAACAAACACTACAAAAAGTAAAGATAGCTTGTCTATTTATTTGAACTAATTCTTGACAACCCTTGGAGCACCACTTACAATCCATGTAGCATATACTTCCGATATTTTCCAGTCTTCACCCATGTATTTTCTAGGACGGGCAATTAGGTAATCCAAAAAGTCTGATAGATCAGAAATCTCAACATTTTCCATCAAAGTAAACAAATCATTTCCCGAAAAAGGTCCTTCTTCAACTAGTGGAGATTCCATTTGTTCGCGCATTTCAACAGCGGTTAGTTTAATATCGCTCATCAGTTTTTCCATGATCAGTTTTTCATTGATGATGTTATCAGTTTCCAGAAGATCCCATAAATCATAAAAGCGTTCTTCATTCAGAACATCGACCAAAAATATGTTAAGCCGAGCGAGCTCATAAAAAATACTTCTGTAATCTAGTTTTGGAATTTGGACATTTATACGCACTAATCCCTTTCGTACTTCATGGAATTGATCTTCATAAGTATCTAAAATGTAGTAGGTATTTATAAAAGACTGACCTTGATCAGCTTCGCTAATTACAGCAAAACCTTGGAGTGAATTGTCACTGTTATCGATAGTCGGGTCGATAGCATAAATAAGCCCAGAATCGTTATTCATAAGCTCAATATTGGCATTGTCAACAACAATTGTTTTGTCATCAAACATTAATCGATAGCGTAGAAAAAAATCAACTTCTTCGTTTTCAGGTTGGGCATTGATGTTAAAAACTGAAAAGAGGGCAAATAGAATACTTAGGACTTTCATGATTCATGTTTTTAGTTAATTATAGCTTAATACCTTATCTGAGCTTTTTGTAAAGTATAGGGATCTTACTCAAGAAGCGATTTATTTAAGGTTTGTTAAATAATTCACAAGAAAACAATTTTTAGAATACTTTTGTTCTCTTAAATTTTTTAGAAACACATAAAATCAAAAAATGTCTAGGGTAAAAGTAATTTCTTCAATGGCAATGTTGACCTTATTATTAGGTTCTTTTGGTGCATTTGCTCAGGAAAACATCAACAGCATTATTGAATCAGTTGTCGAAGTACAACAATATAATCGTGCAATTCACATTATGGCCATGTTGTTATTGGGTTTTGGGTTCTTAATGGTATTTGTGAAAAAGTATGGTCGTTCAGCACTTACTGCTACTTTTTTGTTAGTTAGTGTTTCAATTCCTCTTTATTTCATTGGGAACTCAGCCATTTTTGAAGGTGAGGGTAGCGAAATTGAAAAACTCATTTTAGCTGAGTTTGGTGCTGCAAGTTTGCTGATTGCAGCGGGAGCTGTTTTAGGTCGACTTAAAATGCATCAATATCTGATAATGGGTCTTTTATTTATCCCCTTTTATATGTTTAATGAATGGGTTATTCTTGAAAACGGTTTGGGTTTTCTGAAAAATGAAATTGCTGATACTGGAGGATCAATTATTATTCATGCGTTTGGAGCACTATTTGGCATTAGCGCTGCTGTTTCGATGACCACTAAAAAGGAAATGGATGTTCCTATTGTAGCCGATGCAACCAGTGACCGATATTCCATGCTGGGAAGTATGGTGCTTTGGATATTCTGGCCTAGTTTCTGTGCTGCCCTCGTTCCTGTTGAAGCAATTCCTCATACAGTTGTAAATGTATTCTTTGCTCTGTGTGGATCAACTATTATTACCTATATCCTTTCTGTATTAATTAGAGGAAAAATTAATATTGCCGATATTGCTAATGCTGCTTTAGCAGGTGGTGTAGCCATTGGAGCAACATGCGATCATGCCAGCCATGGTGGTGCAATTATTATTGGTGGTATTGCAGGTGCTATTGCAACCATTGGGTTTGCAGTATTGCAGGATAAACAACAAAAATTCCATCGAATTATTGATACTTGTGGTGTTTCTAACTTGCATGGTTTACCGGGTATATTTGGTGGTTTAGCTGCAATAGTTGTTGTAGATGGATTACATGCTGTAAGCCAAATACTTGCTATTGTGATTACCATTGTGATTGCCATAGTATCTGGCTTGTTAGTCGGTAAATTATTATCTCTATTCGGCCATCGTTCTCTGGCTTATGAAGATGTCGAAGAGTTTGAAGATGCAGATTGATAAATAAGATATTCATCTGAAATCCTCTTAAACGAAATACTTTAAGAGGATTTTTTGTTTGTTAATATTGATTGATTCTCTT
>JABINZ010000153.1 GCA_018698135.1 Bacteroidota bacterium | reverse complement strand
TATTTAAAAAACAACAAGCTGGATGGTGATATTGATGAGGAAAAACTCATTGAACAATATAAACAGGAAGTTGACCGACAATTTACAGAAGCAGAAAACTATCCGAAATATAAACTAGAAGATGCTTTCAAATATATGTATGCTGATATGCCTGATGATCTAAAAAATCAAATGGTCGAACATGAGAATTTCTTAAAGTGGAAGGAGGCAAGAAAATGAAAGTAATGAATATGGTTCAGGCTGTTAACGATGCTATCGATATAAAAATGGCTGAGGACAAAGACATTATCGTTTTTGGAGAAGACGTTGGAGTTGAAGGAGGTGTTTTCCGAGTTACTGAGAATTTACAAAAAAAGCATGGAGCCGATCGTTGCTTTGATACTCCTTTAGCAGAATCCGGAATTATTGGAACAGCTGTAGGAATGTGTGTAGCAGGATTACGCCCTGTTGTGGAAATGCAATTTTCTGGTTTCCTCTACCCTGCTTTCAATCAAATTGTTTCTCATGCAGCTCGTTATCGCAATCGGACAAGAGGCAGATATAAAACACCCATGGTTATTCGAATGCCCTATGGAGGTGGTATTAATGCATTGGAGCATCATTCCGAAAGTATGGAAGCATTTTTTGGTCATACACCTGGATTAAAAGTAGTAATTCCTTCAACACCATATGATGCTAAAGGTTTGTTAACAACCGCAATTGAAAGTGATGATACCATTATTTTCATGGAACCAAAAAGAATTTACAGGGCCATTAAACAAGAAGTCCCTGAAGAAAAATTCAGTATCCCTATTGGTAAAGCAAAAGTATTAACTGAAGGTACTGATGTGACTATCGTGGCTTATGGCGCTTTAATCAGAGAAGTCCAAAAAGCAATGATATTGGCAAAGCAGGCTGGTATTTCAGTCGAGTTAATTGATTTAAGAACAATCTATCCTTTGGACAAAGAAACAATTGCTAAATCTGTAAAGAAAACTGGTCGTATTATCACGGTGGCAGAAGGACCAATTAGTTTT
Source organism: Bacteroidota bacterium (assembly GCA_018698135.1). NCBI lineage: Bacteria > Pseudomonadati > Bacteroidota > Bacteroidota bacterium. The sequence continues at coordinate 39,787 of JABINZ010000153.1, read as the reverse complement.
GGTGTTGGAGCTGAAATTACTGCTGTTGTTAATGAACATGCTTTTTTAAGTTTGGAAGCTCCACCAAAACGTGTTCAGGGATTTGATACAATAGTACCTCTTCCAAAAGGAGAGCATTATTATATGATTAGTCCAGAAAAGATATTTTACGAAATCGAACGGACCGTTAAATTCTGAAAAATATAAGCTATGAGATATATTTTTAATTTTCCTGATATTGGTGAAGGATTGGATGAAGGAACCATCGCTGAATGGTATGTGGAAAAAGGCCATCAGGTGAAATCAGGTGACCCACTAGTCAAGATGGAAACCGATAAAGTTGTGACAGATATTCCTTCTCCTAAAACAGGCACCATCGTAGCTGTTTATGGACACGTTGGTGACACTATACATGTTGGCAATCCATTAGTTGAAGTTGAAATCGAAGGCATTGAAGGAGAAGCTGCACAAGATGAAGCGAAAACTGATTTGACAACTGAACCTATTGAAGAAGGCGCTGGAGTTGTTGGAACACTTGAAGTTGCAGGTAATGCTGCTTTTTTACCATCGAGCACAGAAGGAATTGCAGAAAGCAAAACAGACGAAAAGAAAACAACACAGAAAGCTTTAGCTACACCTGTTGCCCGAGCAATGGCAAAGGATTTGGGTATTGACATCAATCAAGTTTCAGGCACAGGACCTGGAGGAAGAGTAATCATTAGTGATGTCAAGAAATTCCATGAAAGCTTTGGTCAGGCAAGTATTGCACAAACGATTATTCCTGATCAGACAGAGCGAGTTACTTATGAACCACTGACTCAGATAAGAAAAGCTATCGCCAGAAATATGCTGGCTTCTAAGCAGAATGTTCCTCACATGACCGTACATGATGAAGTTGAAGTAACTGAACTGATTCATATCAGAGCAAAATTCAAAGAAGAATATGCAAAAAAAGAAGTTAAACTCAGCTATCTTCCCTTTGTCGTAAAAGCCACAGCCTTAGCATTGAAAAAATTCAGAACTATCAATGCCCAATTGGATATGGAAAACGAACGCATGATTTTTAAGAATTATGTAAACATTGGAATTGCCGCTGATACCGAAGATGGATTAGTAGTTCCAGTAATTAAGGATGCTGATAAAAAATCAATTTTTGAGCTTGCAAATGAAATTAATGAAATTGCTAAAAAAGCAAGTAAAAGAGAATTAAGACTTGAGGATATGCAAGATGGAACCTTTACCATTACTAATTACGGATCAATTGGAGGTATGCATGCAAATCCTATAATTAATTATCCGCAAGCAGGCATACTGGGTGTGGGTCGTTTAGTAAAAAAACCAGTTGTAGTTGGAAATGAAATTATTCCAGGAACCATCCAACCTCTTTCATTAGCTGTTGATCATAGAATAGTTGACGGAGGTGATGTGACTCGTTTTTTAAATCAAATTATGGAATTCTTAGCAGATCCCATTTCAATGCTAATGGATTAATAAAATTGCAAAATGTTAAACTGTCAAATTATTAATATAGAATTGAACAATAAAATACAACGAATACTATATTCTCAATTTTACAATTTCTCAGTTTATCTATCACTTAATTAAGACTTAAACAAACAATCAATTCTCGGATTATGGAATATGATGTAATTATAATAGGTTCAGGACCTGCAGGTTATGTAGCAGCAATCAGAGCCGGACAAGTTGGATTAAAAACAGCTTTAATTGAAAAAAAACACATTGGTGGTATGTGCTTAAATTGGGGTTGTATTCCTACAAAAGCGCTTATTGAAAGTGGCAAATTTTATCACAAACTAAATCAAGCCAAAAAATTTGGTATTGATGGAATTGATTTGCAAGAAGTAAGTTTTAATTGGGAAAATGCCAAGAAACGAGCAAATACTATCATTAAGAAACTAACAGGTGGCGTTGAGTATTTGCTCAAGAAAAATGGAATTGAAATCATTATTGGAGAAGCAAAAATTACATCCAATAATTCTGTTAGTGTTAACAATAGGACAATTGAAGCAAAAAACATCATTATTGCCACTGGTTCCTATCCTAAGCCAATTAATGCTAATATTCCTGATGATATTCAGGTTCAAATGGACAGATTATTTGAGCTGAAGGAGATCCCTCAAAATATTGTCCTTACAGGTTATGGGCCCACAGTAGCTGAAATGGCACAGTTCTTTAAATTCATTGGAAAGGATGTAACAATACTTGTAAATGAAGAATTCATTATTCATGATGCCGATCAATATTTATCAAAGTATCTGGAGAGAAAACTAAAAGAGGACAAAATAAAGATTATTCATGTAGATGAAATTGGTGGTTACAAAAATGGACAATTACTAGTTGGAGAGAATAAAATAAATTGCGATAAAGTAGTCAATTGCAACTATCGGAATGGTATTACTCCGGTTACAGATATCAAATTAGAGATCAATGAAGATGGTTTTTTACAGACTGATGACAATCTTCAAACAAATGCAGCCAGAATTTATGCCATAGGTGATGTTAATGGTAAAAGCTATTTAGCGCATGCTGCATCTGCCCAAGGCATTTGGTTAATCAATCATCTTAAAGGGATAAAGAATACCTTAAACATGAAGCTTTATCCTTTGAATATTTATACATCTCCTGAAATTGCTCAAATTGGCATGAGTGAAGCCGAGATTAAGGAAGAGGGATACGAATATAAGATTAATGAATTTCCTCTTACAGCAAATGGCAAATCGCTTACTGAAGGCAATTCAGATGGTCTTTTACGCTTATTATCAGAAACGAAATATGGTCAGGTATTAGGTGTTCAAATTATTGCAGAGCATGCAACAGATATGATTGCTGAAGCTTCTGCTTATATGCAACTTGAAGGGACAGTATATGATATTGCGCAAACCATACATGCACATCCTACCGTTTCAGAAATATTTATGGAAGCAGGATTTGATGCAGTTGATCAGGCAATTCATAAGTAGATAATTAGTATTTGATTAAAAATCAACCACCTAACTTCATGCAAATTCAGGTTAATGAATATGATCTTCCGGATATTTCCATACTAGATGATGAAAATTGGCCTGATTATAAATTCTTCACATGGTCACCAGAAAGAATTTATTTGATTCTTGGTCAAAGTAATAAAACTGAAAAATCCTTAATTATTGAAAATGTAATTAAGGACTCAATTAAAGTTTATAAGCGCCCTTCGGGTGGAGAATCAGTGATCCTCACTCCAAACACTCTAGTTATTTCAACATTAATAAAATCTGAAAAACTTGAGAATCCTGCCAAATACTTTGAAACTGCTAACAAAAAAATAATTGAAATACTTTCCTCACTAGGGATCAATAATCTTAAGCAAAAAGGAATTTCTGATATTGCAATTGGTGAAAAGAAAATTCTGGGATCTTCCATTTATCGCAAAACAAACAATGTATTTTATCATGCCGTACTAAATATCTCCGAGGAAACAGATTTAATGGAAAAATATTTAGCCCATCCAGGTAAAGAACCTGACTATAGATTGGGGAGGAAACATGAAGATTTTGTCACCTCAATTCATGCTGAAAATCATAAAATAGAATCAACTAGTATTGCGGCCAGCTTTTAGTCAAAAAAAAGGCTCATCATTTCTGACAAGCCTTTATAACATGAAAGTTGAACTTATTCCATCTCGATAAGCACTGTCAATTTCGGGACAATAGCACCTTCCTTAACTAATACACTTTTGATGATTCCATCCATAGGTGCAAGAATTTGATTATACATTTTCATTGCCTCCAAAATAAGCAGGGTATCACCTAATTTCACTTCATCTCCCTTTTTAACATTAATTTTTCCGACATTTCCAGGAATTAAAGCTTTAATTAGTTTATCATTTGCCGGCACCCATTTCTTCCTCTCTGTAAAAGACTTTGTCAATAAAGTTTTATACTTTGCAGTATGTATGACAAAGGTTGAATATTTGGGTTCTTTGTTAGGCTCAACTTTTTTGATTTCTACTTTCTTAGCCATCAGTCGTAAATTTTAAAATGGTGGTATACCATGTTTTTTCTTAGGTCCTTCTTCTGATTTGTGCTGAGAAATCTCAAGAGCATGAATCAGAAAACTTCTTGTTTCTGTTGGCTCTATGACAGCATCAACATAACCATAAGCCGCAGCAACATAAGGATTTGCAAATTTTTTCTTGTATTCCTTAATTTTCAACTGACGTACTTTATCAGGATCTTCCGCATTTTTAATTTCATTTCTAAAAATGATATTAGCAGCACCCTCAGGACCCATAACAGCAATTTCAGCAGTTGGCCAGGCAAATACAAAATCAGCTTTTAAATGTCGAGAACACATTGCAATATATCCTCCTCCATAAGCTTTTCTGACAATAACAGTGATTTTTGGAACCGTAGCTTCTGAATATGCATACAGAACTTTTGCACCATGACGAATTACACCAGCATGTTCTTGATCTACTCCTGGTAAATAGCCAGGGAGGTCAACTAATGTTACCAAAGGAATACTAAAAGCATCGCAATAACGAATAAAACGAGCTGCTTTATCAGAAGAATCAACATCCAAAACACCCGCCAAAAAGAGAGGCTGATTTGCGACAAATCCAACAGTTTCTCCATTCAATCGACTAAAGCCTACCACAATATTAGGAGCAAACATGGCTTGCACCTCCAAAAAAACAGAATCATCTCCAATGGATCTGATAATGTCTCTTACATCATAGGGTTGCTTGGCATCGCTTGGGAAAATCTTATCAATATTATATTCAGCTGTTTTAGGTTCTTTCTTCAAATAAGGAAGAGCTTTCCGCATATTATTCCAAGGAATAAAGCTTACTAATTGTTTTATTTGCTCAAAACATTCTTGCTCACTTTCAGCAAAAAAATGTGCATTTCCAGTTTTCTCGGCATGTACACGTGCTCCGCCTAATTCTTCCATGCTTATTTCCTCTCCCAACACAGTTTTGATAACTTCCGGTCCGGTAATAAACATTTTAGAAATATTTTCTACTACAAAAACAAAATCGGTTAAGGCTGGTGAATAAACTGCTCCCCCAGCACATGGACCTAAAATCACTGAAATTTGAGGAATTACACCAGATGCTTGGGTATTGCGATAAAATATTTCACCATAACCTGCTAATGAATTAACTCCTTCTTGAATACGGGCTCCACCTGAATCATTAATTCCAATCAACGGAACTTTCAACTTCATGGCATGATCCATAATTTTGGTGATCTTTTTAGCATGCATATACCCTAAAGATCCACCTGCAACTGTAAAGTCTTGTGCATATATGCAAATAGGATATCCATAAATAGTTCCGGTACCAGTAATTACCCCATCTCCGGGTAAATACTTTTTATCCATATCAAAATCTTTCGCAGCATGCTCAACAAACAAATCATACTCATGAAATGATTTAGGATCTAATAATGCGATAATCCTCTCACGTGCAGTCATCTTTCCAACAGACTTCTGTTTCTCAATGGCTCTTTCGCCACCCCCCTCAAGAGCACCTTTCATTCGCTTCTTCAGATCGTGTGTTTTCTGTTTAATTGACATAAAAATGTTTTTAGTTTAGAAATATTTATTACTCAAAGCAACAGATTACTCCAAGCTCGGCAAAAATAAACCTTATTTTTCAACTTAGTTGCATAAGTCTATTGATATAACTCACCTTATGAATACATCTTATTGTTTATCTGCCATTTACACAATAGCATTCCAAACCATAATCTGACTAGAAAAAAGAATATTTTCAATTTTTTTTCGTTATTAAATAATGAAAATCATGACAATACTTCAAATATTTATCCTATTGCTACTGATAATTTCTTGCTCATCTTCAAATAAAACAGATCATAATCAAATCAAAGCTGATGAGATTGTTGATGCACAAATTAATGAAGTAGATCCTCGTGAAATCATCAATCAGGTAAAATTAATTCCTGCACCAGAATCATACTCTCGAGTTTTAGTCAAGGAAAATTCCTTCGCTGAATATTTGAGAAATCTATACTTAAAAACTGAAAATAATGCTGTCGTATTATTTGATGGAAATTTAAAAGAAAATCAAACCGCACAATATAGGGTTCTTAAAATGGATGTTGGTGATAAAGACTTGCAACAATGTGCTGATGCTGTAATGAGACTATGGGCTGAATACTTGTTTGAACAAAAATTATTTGAGGAAATTCATTTTAACTTTACCAGTGGTGATGTAGCCAAATGGAATGAATATGCTGAAGGCTACAGACCAACAATTTCAGGAAATTCAGTAAGCTGGAATAAAACAAAGGATGAAGATTATTCATACCCAAACTTTAGAGAATATTTGAATCTGGTTTTTAATTATGCTGGTTCTTACTCATTAAGTAAGGAGTTAAAAACATGTCCAAAATCCATCTGATATAAAGGCAGGAGATGTTTTTATATATGGAGGATTTCCCGGACATGCAGTTATTGTTTTGGATGTTGCCTTAAATAAAACAAGCAGCGAAAAAGTTTTCTTACTTGCTCAAAGCTATATGCCAGCTCAGGAAATACATATTTTAATAAACCCTGTAAATGACACCATATCTCCTTGGTATCAATTACCCGCTGATGGAATATTGTACACACCTGAATGGACCTTTGAACTAGAAGAGCTAAAAAGCTTTTAAGAATTTTAATTCTCTTATCATTATTCGATTAAATTTGTATTCATAATTATTATGAAGAAAAGCGATTTATCGGTGTTCAAGACTATATTATTCATGGCTGTTTCCATGATTTTAATGCTGTTTATTGGATGGTTAATTATTCCACGCTTAGCCGCTATTTCAATCAGTTCCAAAGCCGACCTCGCTCCTATCAATAAAATGATTGAAAAATCTGATCTGGAAAGGGAGGAATCTATTGAGTTGATTGAAAATATCACCTATAGAGATCTTGAAAATGCTTTGTTACTGGCAAATGATACAATGATAACAACATCAGAAAGGAAATCAGTTTTCATTAATAGTTTAATTCAAAATCAGGATATTGCCATTCAGTTTAACACGCATCTTTCTGATAAACAGTTTATGGAAATGCTTGATAAAATAAACACAAATAAAAAGCTGATCCCTTTATTAATTCCATCATTTAAAAATCTTCTTATCAAACAAGTCGAAAATTACTATGATCATGAAAATCAGAATAATTAATATAGTATCCATTTCAATTTTGATTGGATTAGTAGCCTGTACATCAAGCGAAGTTGCTGATTCAAAAGATGTTAGTCAGTCACAGATTTATCAAAAGTACTATGCTTCATGGGATGCAGAAAATGAAAGCACTTATGTAGAAGCTGTGTATCGTTTTGGTGGTTCGAAAGGAACTTCATTGGTTTTGTCGCAACCAAGTACGATTACAGTGAATGATAAAGAATTAAATGGAACGAAAAAACTATTGAGAGGCTATGTATATGGTAATAAGTCGATCAAGTTTAACACTGAAGAAATTGAATTCTCGTTCACAAATACTGAAAACATTCGTTATAAAAACGCCTATCCTATTATTCCCATTGCTCTTCAATCGCTCCCTGATAGTTTCTACAGAACCAATGGATTACGCTTAACAATATCCGGTAGGCCATTAAATGCAAGTGAAGAATTTCATGTTAAAATAAAAGACTCAAAAGGCCTTGATTTTACCTTCAAAACTGACTTAAAAGGAAGTAGTACCATTTATATCGAGCCATCCGAACTAACCGAATTAAATGCTGGACTTATCAATATTCAGATAACCAGGGTATTTCAAGAAGAATTAAAAGATTGTGCTGAAATAGGTGGTTTTTCAGAAATAGAATATCATTCAAAAATATATACAAGTAGAATTTCCTATAATCAAATTTCAAATAGTTAAAAAGATGAAAAAAAGTATTTTATTGCTAATATCAGGCTTCGCATTTGTGCTTATGTCTTGTACGGATATGTCTAAAACAGCAATTGTCAATGGAATAATTGACAATCAGGTAAACGAAGTAGTCAGTCTGACAAACCTTTCAGACGAATTATCAAAAGCAGATACAGCTATCCTGAATAAAAAAGGAAAGTTCCAGTTTAAAATTGATATTGATGAAGAGGGATTTTACATGTTACGTCATGGTCGTGAAAGAAACATCATTTATTTAGCACCAGGATATAAGCTGAAATTTGAAGTTGAAGCAGAAAAATTAGCTGGAAAACTAGATATAAGTGGAAACGGAAAAGATATTAATCTGTATTTAATGGAAGAGAAGTTATTTCTGGCAGAATTAAAACCCCAGAACCCAATGCTCTATGGTCTGGATGAAGAAATGTTCATTCAAAAGGCAAACGATGTTTTAAAATCATGGCAGGGCTATATTACTGAACAGGAGAATTTGAGTCCAGAATTTAAAAAGAAAGAACTTTATGTGGCTTTATACGATTGGGCATTAACCAGACTTTATTATCAGCAAGCACATCGCTATTTTAGAGAAAACGATAGCTTTATTGTGAGTTCAACCTATTACAATTTCTTGGATACATTGGAAACAAACAATCCCGAATTTCTGGAACTACAAAATTATCGCAGCTTTATTCAGATGAATTTTTCACGAGTTGCAGAGAATATTCTCAAGGAAAATCCAGAAATAAGTGAACGACCTGCAGGAAAAATTTGGGCAAATTATGAAGCTGCACTCTCCTTGTATCCACATCATCAAATTAAATCATATGCATTGTTTCGTGTATTGAAGGAACAATTAGATTATTATGGAATTGATGAAATTGATGAAATATATCAGAATTTTATGATTGAAACAACTGTTGAAAAATATAAAAAATATGTAAAAAAAAGCTATAATAAATGGAAATCTATTGAAGCTGGTAATCAAGCTGATGAATTTAGTTATCCCGATATAAATGGGAAAGAATACGCATTAAATAATTTTAAGGGCAAATACCTTTACATTGATGTATGGGCAACCTGGTGTGGTCCTTGTAAAGTTGAAATTCCCTATTTAGATACACTCGTTAATGAATTAAAAGGAAATAATATTGAGATAATTTCAATCTCCATTGATGAAAACAAGGCAGATTGGGAAGAAATGATTAATGCTGATAAACCTGACTGGCTACAACTTTATGCAGGTAGCTGGAATACAGAAATCACTAATTTTTTCCTGATTCGATCAATCCCTCGTTTTATACTTCTTGATCGTGAAGGTAAAATTATTGATGCAAATGCAGCCCGTCCTTCAGAAAACATCAAGGAGCAAATTTTGGCATTGGAAGGAATTTAAACAAATAAGGATTGAGGATTGAGGATTTCAGATTAGATAGAAATACCTCTCAAATTTTCATTATTATCTATGATCCTTTGCACGAAACAGACGAGTAACGAGTAACGAGCACATGAAAGCCCTAATCTTAACTGAATACCAGTCCAACCTATCGGCTATGCTAAAAGGTTTGAAGGTAGAGGAAATTGAAACGCCTAAACCAACAGGCAACCAGATTCTGGTAAAAATAGATGGGAGTCCTTGTAATCCTTCTGACATTGCATTTATGCGGGGCATGTATAACATTAAGAAATCACTCCCAAAAGTTGCAGGTTTTGAAGGAACAGGAATTGTTGTTGAAACAGGTGATAATCCTGAAGCCAAGCACTTGCTGGGTAAGCGGGTCAGTACGTTTAGTCAGCAAAATGAAAATGGAACATGGTCTGAATACTTTCTGACTAAAGCTAATAATTGTATTCTATTAAAAGATGAAATGCCAGCTGAACAAGCAGCTTGTTTTTTTGTCAACCCTTTTACAGCTTATGGATTATTTGAAAGAGCACAAAAAAGAGGTGATAAAGCTATCATTCAAAATGCTGCAGCTGGAGTAGTAGGTGCATTTGTTCACAAATTGGCAGAAAAAGAAAGAATTCCTTTAATTAACATTGTCAGAAGACCAGCTCATGTTGACTTATTAAAATCGCAAGGAGCTGAATTTGTTCTCAATTTAAGAGATAAAGAATTTGAAAATGAATTCAACAAATTAGCTCACAAACTAAAAGCGACTATTGCTTTTGATGCTGTTGGAGGAGAACATAGCGGCCAATTGCTAAACAATATGCCATCAAATTCTAAAGTCCTGCTTTACGGTGGTTTAAGCGGCCAAAATGCCTCCAATTTTGATATTCTAGGTACCATATTTCATAAAAAGAGTTTTGAAGGTTTCAATCTGGGTGACTGGATGAGAGAAACTAAACCCGAGCATTTCAATGAAGTTTCCAATTTCTTACAGGATTTGATCATCAACAAAGAAGTCGAAACAAAAATCCAGAGAGTCATTAAATTGGAAGATGCATTTGATGGCCTTTATCAATACGTAACTAAAATGTCGGATGGAAAGGTGATTTTTAATCCCACAATCATTTAGGCAATTAAGAAGTTTGCACCAATATCTCTATCATATTGTCAGGATACAATTCCTATTCTTAAGTATAAAAACATTTATTTACATTTGACGAATAAATATTTTTATGATTATTGACAACAAAACAGGAAGAGCATTTGGCCCTGCAGCAATTTTTGCAGGCTATATTGTATTTATTGCAGGTTTCTTTTTTTCATGGTTCGCCCCTATTGTCGTTTTAATTGGAGCATCTATGGCATTTTCTTTTAAAGGCACGAGGATAGATACAGAAAATAAGCGATACAAATCCTACACAAAAATTGCAGGACTATTCAGGCATGGCAAGTGGGCCGACCTGAGCGTCATGGATGAAATTCTCATTAACACCACTGTTGAGCAATATGGTGCATGGAGCCAGACCATGCGATCGACAACATTTACTGAAAAAAATGTTAAGGTAGTGATGCAAGGAGAAACAACTGATTACAGTGTTCCTGTGAAACAATGCAAAACAAAAGAATTAGCCATTCAGGACGCAAGCAAATTAAGTAAACTACTCCATTTCAGATTTGAGACTGAATAACAACAATAATAAAGATGCTATAGCTACAGCGGCATAAACAAAAAACTCATTCCATTCCCTAAAAATCAATTTACCAGATGCAAACAATACGGAGTAAGTCATTATAACTGCACTACCCCAACTAAGAAACAGCATTCCTAACTTGCTTTTGTGAATGTGAGTGGATTGATGTCCAGTAAATATCCCACTCCAAAATCCTTCAGGTTTAACTCTTTTGTAAAAATCGTGTAAAGTTTTACTTTTCTCAGCAGGAGTTAAATAGGTCACAATTATCCATGATACTGTCGTGAATAAAACGGTAAAGAAAAAACTATTTGGAAACTCAATCCCCATTCTAATCTTGAAAATATAATAGAATAAAAAGGGAGCTACAGTAGCTGTTATTTCGCTCCAAACATTAATTCGCCACCAATACCATCGTAAAATCAATACCAATCCTAATCCAGCACCACACTCGATAATAAACTCCCATGTTCCTTTAATAGTTTCCATTTGTGAGGTAGCATAAATAGCAACAAGACTTAACACCACAGTAATGATTCGTGAAACTAAAACCAATTTTGTTTCTTTTCGTTTATCAATAAATCGTTTGTATAAATCGTTCACCAAATAACTACTTCCCCAATTCAATTGAGTCGAAATAGTACTCATATAAGCAGAAACAAAAGCTATTAACATCAATCCTCGCCAACCATTTGGAAGATAATCTCTCATGGCCATCACATAACCCAGTTTTTTGTCATCTACCCCCAATTCGGGATAAAGAACCATGGCGCCTAAGGCCACAATAATCCAGGGCCAGGGACGAATACAGTAATGAGCAATCTGGAAAAACAAAGTAGCAAACAAAGAATGTCTTTCGTTTTTTGCACTCATCATTCGCTGAGCAATATAGCCTCCCCCACCCGGTTCTGCTCCCGGATACCAACTGGCCCACCATTGCACACTGATATAGGCCAAAAAGGTTCCGATTCCAATACCTACAAATTGGCCAGTTCCTTTAATATTTGAAATATGGGGCAGAAACTTCAAGGCATTTGGATCCAATTGTTCTTTTAAACCAGTAATTCCTCCAATTTCGGGTGAACGAAGCATAAAAATGGCCAATACAATACTCCCTGTCATAGCAATAACAAATTGCACCATATCATTAATGGCTACGCCCCACAAACCAGCCAATGAACTGTAAAAAGCTACAAACAACATGGCAATAGCTGCATAATACTCTATTCTGAAATTGAAGACATATTCATTCCCAAGAAGTGAATAGGCTAAGGGAGTTACATCGGGTAAATTGAAAAATATTTTTAAAATGGAAATAAAAGCCAGATTCACCCAACCCATGATCAAAACATTCATAAATAAACCAAGGTATATACTTTTAAATCCTCTTAAAAATGAAGCAGCAACACCTGAATAGCGTAATTCAATGAATTCAACTTCAGTAAGAATATTCGCTCTTCGCCAAAGTTTAGCAAAGAAAAAAGTAGTCAGCATACCTCCTATCAACATATTCCACCAAAGCCAGTTTCCAGATACTCCATTCTCACTGACCAATTCTGTAACAGCCAAGGGAGTATCTGCAGCAAATGTGGTGGCCACCATGGAAATACCAGCAACATACCAGGGAAGTGATCTTCCGCTTAGAAAGAATTCCGTAATACTTTTTCCTGCTCTACCCGATAATCGAATTCCAATAATGATAGATACAAGGAGGAAAAAAACAATGACTATCCAGTCGAGTGTACTCAATATACTCATGAATGTTTCGTATTTATGAAAACAAAGATATTAATATCCAAATGTTGAATTGCATTTAGTTTTGAAACGCATGTGGATTATTTATGCAAATTGACAGAAAAAGAATTCAGCTTATAGATATTGAAGGATTTTTTACATGAGAAATAAATTAATAAAGGACATGATATAAACTAATTTGTTTATCCGATTCTCTTCTATATCTTTGATAAAACCAATAAATCAAATTCTATGAAAAAATTTCTCCTATTTGCTATTATTTTATCGGCTCTTGCTAGTCAAAGCTGTTTAAAAAACTATGGAACCATTAGAGTGCCCCTTACAGTTGAACAATATTTTGATGTTAATTTAACTTCTGGAGTGACCACTTTTTCTGAAATGAAATTAATAGATCTTAGTCAGGACAGCACACTGATTAAATACGAATCTAATATCAACGAATACATCATTAAAAGTGCAGAATTATTTGTAACATCATATACAGGTTCTCAAGACTGTAGTTTTACAGGAGATATTTCCTATAGTGCAGACAATAGCAATACGCCCATTGCATTCGCTTCAGCATCCAATTTCAAATTCTATGAACTTTTCGTAAGCGGTGATGCCTATACTACAAGCCTTATTATTGAGGAGCAAAGTAATTTCTCAGATTTAATAATTAGCGATAAAAGTTTCTTTGCTTATATGAATGGTTCGGTAACGGATTCTCCTATTAACACAACCATCAAACTAGTTCTTGAAATTGAAGTTGTTGCTAATATACTTGAGTAGGAGATAGTCTTAAACATATTGAAGAGGCTTTACTTATAAACGCCTTTCTCACATTATCACTGAAGTCAGGATAAATCAATAAAGTGGGAATCTCTTTGTTCAGAAAATGAGATTCCCATTTTTTTTAATAAAATTTTATTTGGCAGGCTGCGTAATAACCTTAATCAGCAGAATGTTTGACTTTTGAATCAGCCTCCTTATATTGTTTATGTTTTGATTGTTTTTATCAAATTCATTTTTTTTCAAAAATAATTTGGAAATCTTCAATTCGTATCGTATCATTGTGATATCATTTTGATATCATTTAAAATACAAACACATGAAAGAAGAAAAAGTTTTTATGCCAAAATCAGGATATTTATTCCTTTTCCTGTTTTTATTGGGTATTGCTGCCAGCGTGCTGGGTATTGTTTATTTGCAGGATAATGTCTTACTCTTAGTCGCATCTATTTTATTAGGGGTTTTCTGTCTGTTTTTTCTTATTGGATTATTTGTTATCAATCCCAACGAATCCTTAGTGTTGGTTCTTTTCGGAGCATACAAAGGAACTGTCAAAAACAATGGTTTCTTTTGGGCAAACCCATTTTATGTACGCAGGAAAATCTCACTTCGCGCTCGTAATCTGGATAGTGATCCAATTAAAGTCAATGACAAACTGGGAAATCCAATTATGATTGGTGTTGTTTTAGTCTGGCAAGTAGAGAACACCTACAATGCAGCTTTTGATGTCGACAATTACGAGCATTTCGTAGAAATTCAAAGCGAAGCTGCTATTCGTAAACTGGCAGGTGCTTACCCTTATGACGACATTGAAGATGAAGATGCAAGAATCACCTTGCGTGGTGGTGGTGAAGAAGTAAACGAAGAGCTAGAAAGAGAACTTCAGGAAAGGCTGAATATTGCCGGTATTAAAGTTATGGAGTCAAGAATCAGCTATCTGGCTTATGCACAGGAAATTGCTGGAGCAATGCTCCAAAGACAACAGGCAACAGCAGTTGTTGCAGCCAGAACAAAAATCGTTGAGGGTGCTGTAGGCATGGTGGAAATGGCTCTTGACATGCTTTCAAAAAAAGAAATTGTTGAGTTGGATGAAGAAAAGAAAGCAGCTATGGTTAGCAACCTACTGGTGGTACTTTGCTCAGAAAAAGGAACCAGTCCTGTGGTTAATACGGGTACCTTGCACCACTAAAATCTTTTTTGAAACGAAATTGAGTTATGAGCCAAAAGAAATCTTTCGCCCTACGAATAGATCCCAAACTTTTTGATGCCATTGAAAAATGGGCTGCTGATGAGTTTCGAAGCACGAATGGACAAATAGAGTGGATCATTTCAGAAGCACTGAAAAAAGACGGTCGTAAACTGAAATAGTTTTATTTGAAGAACTTTATTTAAAAACGAGCATGTGTATAAGTCTACTCACACACCTGTGCCGAAACACTTCAGTATGCAGGCACAAGAGAATGATTATAATACGAGTTCTCCCGATAAATCGGGACAGGCTATCTAACCTTTAAAACAATTAGACACATGAAGGCTAAAGTCACTGAATCCTATATCCAGAATCTAAAACAAACCCTTAATCCATTAGGAATAGAGGTCGCTTTCTCGAATGACAAAAATCGGTGGGGACAAGTTCAATCAAAACTAACACTAACCACCTATTATAAAGGAATCAGGTTTATGCTGGCTTCATTTGATGCTGGGGATAATAATAGTAATTATGCCTATTCAGGATTATTCATACCCGTTCAAATAAAGAAAAAAGACTTTTTTAAGATGACAAAGTATTATTTACTGAGTCATCTATTTTCTTTTCTTACCAAAACTGTCAAATCCTCGTATGACGAAATAAACAAATCATATTTAATATATGGAAAAGACAGCTTCTTTATAAATAAGCTATTGATGAATAGTGAAGTCCGAAAATTTATTCTCCTAAATTCAAAATACAACTATGGTCTTCGACCTTTAAAAAGAAAGCTTTTTCATGAAGCTGGATTAAAATCAAGGAATGATATTCTTTACATTACAACCAGAACACATGCATGGATTACTGATTTAAATCAGATGGTTTTACTGATTGATTTTGGAAAAACAATAATCGACCATCTGATACAAAAGAGATCAATTCGTAGCCCAGAATTCATTAATTAGACAGATTTTAATCAAGCTTCTCTATTCTTTTGAAATTCATTAATTTTGCTATTCGAAAAACAGGCTTTTTTAGCTTGTTTTTTGCTTTATAACTCGTCTCTATTAATAATAGTAAAATGAATTTGAGAGAAAATAAAATATTCAAAATACAGGAAATCAGAGAGCTCACCGAATCTGCTTTTGTATTGAGATTCGACAGACATAGATTAAATTTTGTCGCTGGTCAGCATATATTAATAGGACTTGATGAAAGTGCAGAATTAAGAGAATATTCAGTTTATAGCGGTGAGAAAGATAATTTTTTAGAAGTATTGGTGAAAGAAGTTGAAGACGGAAGTGTATCGAAACAACTCAAAAAGCTCAAAGTTGGAGACCCAATTCAGGTAGAATCAGCAGTAGGTTTCTTCAGAATAGGTAAAGAAGATATTGATAAGAACCTACTATTTATTGCAAGCGGAACAGGCATTGCTCCTTTTCATAGTTTTGTAACCTCATACGATGACCTCAATTATACATTACTTCATGGAATCAGGTATGCAAGTGAAGCCTATGAATCTGACATCTATGAAAATCATCGTTACATATCTTGTGTTTCAAAAGACAATAAAGGAACTTTTCAGGGTCGTGTTACTGATTATTTGAAAGAAAACAAAATTGACAAAAACACTTTGGTTTATCTCTGTGGAAATAGTGATATGATTTTGGAGAGTAAGGACTTACTTGAAGAACAAGGAATTTCCAACGAGCACATATTTACTGAAGTTTACTTTTAAGATATAGAAATGATAAAATATCATTTAGTAACTCTGGGTTGTCAGATGAATATGTCTGACAGTGAACGCGTTCGGGCTGTTTTAGATGGATTGGGTTACATATGGACAGATAAAGAAGAAGAAGCAGGACTAGTAGGTATTTTGGCTTGTTCTGTTCGTCAGAAAGCAATTGACAAAGTTTACAATCGTATTTCCAAATGGAATAAATGGAAAGATAAACGAAACCTAATTACCTTTGTTTCCGGATGTTTACTTCCTGCTGATCGGGATAAATTTTTAAAACTATTTGACTTGGTTTTTCCCATGTCAGAATTGAACCAATTTCCAGATATGATCAGGCAATATGGAGTAGTAACTCCTTTTGGATTGGAACAGGAACATTCTTCTGAAAAAGAAGTTATAAAAAAAGCGCAAGCCATACCAGATTTCGTCTCTCCCAAAAAAATAGAGTTTAACACAGGCAAAAAAATGTCTGAGTTAAATATTCATATCGAGGATTTTTGGGATGTGGAACCAAATTATGCATCAAATTTCGAAGCTTTTATCCCAATCCAAAATGGTTGCGATAAATTCTGTACATTTTGTGCGGTTCCATATACAAGAGGTCGTGAAGTATCCCGATCCTCTGAAGATATTCTGAATGAACTGAAAAGAATAGTTGATCAAGGTTTCAAATCGATAACCCTTTTAGGGCAGAATGTAAATTCATATGGTTTGGATAAAGGAGATGAAGAAATCAGTTTTACAGAATTACTTGAAAAAATTGGGGAATATGGCAATCAATCTGGCAAAGAATTCTGGCTATATTTCACTTCACCACATCCACGCGACATGGGAGAAGAAGTAATCGAAGTAATCTCAAAATACAATTGCTTGGCCAAGCAAATTCATCTTCCTGCTCAATCTGGGGATGACAATGTACTTATTCGGATGAACCGAAAACATTCAGTCGATAAATACTGGCAAATTATTCATGCTATTCACAAACATATACCTCAGGCAACAATTTTTACAGATATCATTGTTGGTTTTACAGGAGAAACAGACGAGCAATTCCAAAACACACTCAAGTTAATGGAAGAAGTGAAGTTCAACATGGCTTATATAGCTATGTACTCTCCTCGTCCGGGTGCAGCAAGTTCTCGTTGGTCCAATGACATTGATCAGGAAATAAAGAAAAAACGATTACATGCATCATCTGAAGTTCTCAGAAAACATTCATTGGTTTATAATAAAAAGCTTGTTGGCCAATCACGTAAAGTGCTCGTAAAAGGTCAGGACAGGAAAGAAGGTTATTTATCAGCTTATACAGAAGGGCGGATCGTTGTTCGTTTTAAATCAACAAATACAAAACAAATTGGCTCGTTCGTTGATTTAAAAATCACATCCGCTACTTCCCTATCTATTGAAGGAGAATTAATTGAGACTTGGAAAGATTGAGAAAGACTTGCAAGACTGAGAAAGATTGGGTAAGATTTAAGCTTGGGAAACCATTAAAAATAAGAATATGCACAATTTCAGGGAATTAAAAATTTGGGTGGAATCGATCCAACTGACTACTGATGTTTATAAGTTAACCAGTAAATTTCCAAAATCAGAACAGTATAATCTGATATCGCAAATAAATAGGAGTTCAGTATCAATCCCTTCAAATATTGCAGAAGGTAGCTCTCGTAGAACGACAAAAGGCTTTATTCAATTTCTTGACATTGCATTAGGATCCACTTATGAATTGGAAACACAATTAATTATTGCAGGGAAACTTGATTATATTCAAAGTAATAATTTATCAGAGATACTAAACAAAACAATAGAGATTCAGAAAATGATAAATGGTTTTATCAGAAATCTTAGAAATAATGCAACCGGAATTAATAAACTATTGGTAATGACTTTTTAAGACCAAAATAGTCCAGATTAGATTCGTTATCTTTTTATCTTTCCATCTTTCATCTTTTTATCTTTCTGTCTTTTTATCTTTCTGTCTTTCCATCTTTCATCTTTTTATCTTTCTGTCTTTCTATCTAAATTTAGTTCATGAAAAGAATCGCCTTCAAAACCTTAGGTTGCCGATTGAATCAATTTGAAACAGATTCAATTGTCTCTCAATTTCATCATGGTGACTATGAAATAGTTGATTTTTCAGAATCCGCAGATGTGTATGTAGTCAATACATGTACTGTTACCAATCAGGGTGATTCTCGTTCCCGACAAGCTGTAAATTTTGCCAATCGTAAAAATCCTGATTCTTTATTGGTAGTCACAGGTTGCATGGTCAATAATCATACAGATAATCCATCCAATCTTAAGGATGTGACCTATTTTGTTAAAAACGAGCAAAAAAGTTCGATATTTAATATTGTTGATTCACACCTCGAGGGCGAAGTCATCAATCTGGGTGAAATCAAAGCTGACACTTTCAATTACGTCCCAGCAGATAAAACCATGCATACCCGCTCCATGATCAAAATTCAGGATGGTTGCGATAATTTCTGTACTTTTTGTATTGTTCCTAAAGTCAGGGGACGTGCAATCAGTCGTCCTCAAAAAGAAATTATAGATAATATTAAGCAAGTCCTTGATTTCGGTTATAAGGAAATTGTCCTTACCGGAGTTAACATTGGGCGCTACGATTGGAATGATTGGAATTTTGAGAAACTCCTTGAAAGCGTGGTAGACATATCCGGAGACTTTAGAGTCCGCATTTCCTCTATTGAGCCTGATGGATATGGGGATCGCTTTATTGAATTATTGGAACATCCTAAAGTAGCCCCTCATCTTCATCTTTGTTTACAAAGTGGCTCAGATCGGATTCTACTTCAAATGAGGCGAATGTATTCTGTTTCAGAATATCGAAATATCATTGAAAAAATAAAAACTAAAATTCCCGATTTCAATTTTACAACTGATATTATGGTTGGTTTTCCTGGAGAAACTGATCGTGAATTTGAAGAAACAGTCTCATTGGTTAAAGAAATTGGTTTTAGCCATGTTCATACGTTTAAATATTCGATTCGTAATGGAACAAGGGCTGCCAGAATGGAGGATCAAATTGCTGGAAAAGTAAAAACAGAACGTAGTGAAATCATTCGAAACCTTGCCGAAACTAATAAACTTGTCTATCGCAGCTCTTTCATAGACAAGCAACAGCGAGTGCTTATTGAACAAATTAACGATAAAGGATTAGCCAAAGGTTATGGCCAGCATTATGTTCCGGTTGAATTCCCTGCACAATCCTTAAAGCAAAATGATTTCGCAGAAGTACAAATCAAAGGAATAAGTTCAGGAAAAGATCCTATTTTGATAGGATTTTTGTAATAAACCATCATTGCGAATACCCAATTATAAATACCGTCATTGCGAGCGAGGAACGAGCATGGCAATCCCCTCCAAATTAAAACACAACAATATTGTCCGTTTCAATTCAGCAGATTGCTTCTTTCACCATCCTTGCAAAGACGTTCTTACTAATAATTTTGAGATTTTTCCTATTTATGCTCACCTTCCTTATCATGCCTGTGCTCACCAAAATAAGAATGTTCAAAAACAGCAGTTAATTCCATTAGCTTTGCTACGTTTTTAAGATCAAGACTTTGTTTGCTTTTCATCGCATACACCAGGAGTTGATGCAAACTGGTGAGTTGAGCAATATATTTGTCATATGCAAACTGATCTGAACCATCTACGGCCTTTACCCTTTGAGTCATAAAATACTGGTTAACAATATCCTGTATTTTAGTAGCATGTTCTTCTTTCGTATTAACCCATCTAATCATTTGATTATAGTTTACAGGAATTTCTTTTTCTAATTCCTCAATCTGTTTGATTGCTTTTTCAATCGTACTGATGTGTTCATAAATCAGTTCTACGCGTAATTCATCATCATAAATTCCACAGGGAACTTCACAATGAGAAGATGTTTTATGGCTGATAAATATAAAAGACATTGTGGCAAGTACTAATAAAAAATATTTTTTCATATTAAATTATTTTATTTGATTAATGCATGTAAAACAATCAATGTCAAACATTAAACAAATTTACAAGCTTTCTTTTTTATATTATTTATAAATTTGTACTAATTATAAATACGCATTATGGCTAAGTTTGACATCATTATGCCCAAATTGGGTGAGAGTGTAGAAGAAGCAACAATACTAAGGTGGCTAATCAAAGAAGGAGATTTGGTAGAAGAAGATCAATCTCTGGTAGAATTAGCAACCGATAAAGTGGATTCAGAAATCCCATCTCCTGTGGAAGGAAAAGTTGTTAAAATACTTTTTGCTGAAAATGAAGTTGTTGCTGTAGGAAAAGTCATAGCCATTATTGCTCTGGATGGAGAAGATGTAGATGTTCAAGACACTGCTGTTGAAATCAAGCAAGAAAAAGATGTACAAAAAACTCATTTAGCAGTTGAAAAAGACGATAAAAATTCCATCCAACATACTGATCGGTTTTATTCTCCACTAGTAAAAACAATTGCTGCAAAAGAAGGTATCACTCAAGCAGAATTAGACACAATAGCGGGAAGTGGTTCAAATGACAGGCTTACAAAAAAAGATGTATTAAACTTTCTTGAAAACAGAACAAAATCACCACAAAATCAAAAGCCAATAAAATCAGCAGCTCCTATTTCAATTAATGCGGGTGATGAGATTATTCCAATGGGAAGAATGCGGAAACTTATTGCTGATCATATGATTATGTCGGTACAAACTTCTGCTCATGTAACTTCAGTAATTGAAGCTGACGTGACTAATTTAGTTAAATGGCGAAATAAAGTTAAAATTGAATTCCAGAAAAAATATGGACAAAAACTCACCTATATGCCCATATTCACGGAAGCTGTAGCCAAAGCTCTTCGCGACTTTCCTCAAGTGAATGCGTCAACAGATGGGAATAATATCATTCTCCGAAAGCAAGTTAACATTGGGATGGCAGTAGCATTAGAAGATTGGAACCTCATCGTTCCCGTCATTAAAAATGCAGATCAAAAAAACTTGGCAGGTTTAGCAACAGATGTGAATACACTGGCACAAAATGCTCGTAATAATAAACTCAGTCCGGATGACATTTCAGGAGGGACATTCAGTATTACAAATTTTGGTTCCTTTGATAATCTTTTTGGGACACCTGTTATAAATCAACCACAGGTAGCCATTCTTGCCACTGGCAGTATTGTTAAAAAACCTGCTGTTTTAGAAACAGAACATGGGGACGTAATTGCCATCAGACATAAAATGTATCTATCCTTATCATACGACCATCGTATAGTCGATGGGGCTTTAGGTGGCGCTTTTGTTAAAAAAATAGCAGATTATTTAGAGCAATTCGATACAACAAGAAATATTTAATAATAAGAAGCAGATCAATGAAAGTAGATAATAATATTATTCCGAAATTATTTTCCATTAAGAATACAGATAAAGAAAGCCTGAAGAATTGGTTTTATTTAATGACATTAGGTCGCGCTTTGGATGAACGAGCTCCGAACTATTTAAAGCAAGCAATTGGTTGGAGTTACCATGCACCTTACGCAGGACATGATGGAATTCAATTGGCAATCGGACAAGTTTTCGATAAAAATGTAGATCACATGTTCCCCTATTACAGGGATATGCTCACCAATATTTCTGCTGGTTTAACAGCTACAGAAATCATTCTGAATGGGATTTCAAAAGCGACAGATTTAGCCAGTGGTGGACGTCATATGTCGAATCATTTTGGTAAACCAGAATGGAATATCCACAATGTTTCTTCTTGTACAGGAAATCACACACAAACTGCAGCAGGTACAGCTCGTGCAATAAAGCATTATGGAACTACTGGTGTTGTATTTAGTTCACAAGGTGAATCATCCGTTTCGGAAGGTTATGTGTATGAGGCAATCAATGGTGCATCTAATGAGCAACTTCCTGTTGTATTTGTATTTCAGGACAATGGTTATGGAATATCCGTGCCCAAAAAAGATCAAACTGCCAATCGCAAAGTCGCTAACAATTTCTCAGGATTCAAAAATCTAAGAATTATCCACTGCAACGGAAAGGATGTTTTTGATAGCATGAATGCTATGACAGAAGCCAAAAAACATGCACAGGAACAACAAAAACCTGTTATTGTTCAGGCAAACTGCGTTCGGATACATTCACATTCAAATTCTGATCGACATGATCTTTATCGAGATGATTATGAAATGAATTATGTGAAAGAATACGATCCGATGGGTAAGTTCAGACGCATGCTGTTGCGTTATGATCGATTATCAGAAGCAGAGTTAAACGACATTGAAGAACAAGTTAAAGTTGAAGTTAAAAAAGCACATAAAGCAGCTCTGGCAGCACCAGATCCTGATCCAAATTCCATTCATGATTTTGTCATTGCAGAACCATATGTAACTGAAAAATATCCAACAGGAATTCATACGCATGAAGGAGATAAAAAGAAATTTATTGAGGCTTTAAATGAAACCTTAAAAGCTGAATTCCGTCATAATCCCGATACTTTTTTATGGGGACAGGATATTGCCAATAAAGACAAAGGCGGTATATTCAATGTATCGAAAGGCATGCAAAAAGAATTTGGAATTGGACGCGTATTTAATGCACCAATTGCCGAAGACTATATTATGGGAACAGCTAATGGTATGAGCCGATTTAATAAAAACATCCGTGTTGTTGTTGAAGGTGCTGAGTTTGCCGATTATTTTTGGCCGGCTATGGAGCAATTTGTTGAAACAACTCATGATTATTGGAGAAGCAATGGAGCCTTTTCACCCAACATTACAGTCCGTTTAGCATCAGGAGGTTACATTGGTGGAGGATTGTATCATTCTCAAAATATTGAAGGAGCATTAACCACTTTCCCCGGTTGCCGTGTAGTTTATCCCTCTTTTGCTGACGATGCAGCTGGATTATTAAGAACATCCATACGATCAGAGGGGCTGACTGTTTTTATGGAACCCAAAGCATTATACAATGCACCAAAGGCTGCAACTCCTATCCCTGATGATTTTGAAGTTCCTTTTGGAAAGGCAAGAATCCGAAGAGAAGGAAAAGATATGAGCATGATTACTTACGGAAATACAACACATATGTGCCTTGAAGCAGCTGAAAAAATTGCACAAGAGTCAGGATATGAAGTTGAGGTTTTAGATCTGCGTTCATTACTTCCTTTGGATGAGGAAGCCATTATTAATACGGTAAAGAAAACAAGTAAAGTATTGATAGTGCATGAAGACAAAATATTTTCAGGTTTTGGCGGAGAGATTTCTGCCTTAATTAGTGATAAAGCTTTTGAGTATTTGGATGCACCTGTGAAGCGGGTTGGGTCAACTTTTACACCTGTAGGTTTCAACCGAATTCTTGAAAAAGCAATTTTGCCAGATACCGATAAAATTGAAAAAGCAGCAAAAGAGCTGTTGGCTTATTAAATTAAATTTTGCATAAATGAGTCCACACGGAAAATCAAAAAAAGAAATATGCCACTAAGACTCGAAGGCTCAAAGAAACACAACGCAATGATAATCAACATGTAGCTCTTTGTGAAATCTTAGTGCCTTTGTGGCAAAAATTCACTTTTCAAAGTGGAATCAATGATTGAACAATAGAACATTTGAATATCGAATTAAGAACTGAAACAACAGAACACAAATAACAAAAAAATGAAAACAGCCATCATATACAGTTTCAATACCACCAAATCAAAAAAGGCAGCAGAAAAAATTAGCGAGGTATTTGGTAAGGAAAAGATAGAAGCCATCAATGCAGAAGAAATCACAGGTGATTTATTATTAGCATACGATTTACTTATTCTTAGTCTACCAACTTGGTTTGATGGCGAATTGGCAAACTATTGGGATGAATTTGTTCCTGAACTGGAAGACATGGATTTAAAAGGAAAAACCTTTGCACTTTATGGTTTAGGTGACCAAAAAGGCTATCCTGAAAACTTTGGTGATGCATTAGGAATCATGGCCGAAATTCTCGAAAAAGGTGGAGGAAAACTGATTGGATTCACTTCAACTGATGGCTATGAATTTGAAAGCTCTAAAGCAATAAGAGGAGATCAATTTGTGGGTTTATTGCTAGATCAGGAAAATCAAGCAAAGCTTTCAGCAAAAAGAATAAAGGACTGGGTTGCTCAAATACAAAATGAATTGATGTAAAATCAAATCACTCTATTTTTCCTTTTCATATTTCTGTATTTTCTTCAAGACTATTCATTGAATTCTTATAATGATTATCTTTAACCTGCCTTAATCAGGTTAAATAAACTATTAAAATAGATTTTAATGAAAAGGAAAAATCCATGGATAGCTTTTTTGCTTTCTATACTAAGTTTAGGATTAGGTCAGCTTTATAACCACCAAATTAAAAAGGCCATTCTTGTTTTTATTACAATGAATATTTATGTGAATATTCTGATATTCACAAACTTTTTAAAAACATTTCCAAATTTATACATTTCACTCATTCTTTCTATTGGTGGTTTATTGTACATATTTATTGATGCAATTGTCGTTTGTAGAAAGACAAAAGAAGTAGACATAAAAAAATGGGATAAATGGTATATTTATGTTGCAATAATATCAATTCAAATCGCCATTTCTATTCTTTTTTATGGGACAGAGGTAAAAAGCAAACTGCCTGTCCAATCCTATATAATTCCAACATCATCCATGGAACCAAGCTTACTGATCCATGATGTTTTCACAGTAGACAAAGAATTCGAATCCATCGAACTGGGAGACATAATCGCTTTTATCAGCCCTACATACAATCAAGATATTTTCATCAAAAGATGCCTGGGACTCCCGGGTGATGAGGTTGAAATTATCAATGGACACGTTTATGTTAATAACATATCATTTCATAATGAAAATCAGTTGAAGCAAAAATATCTGATAAAAACATCTACTCCATTTAATCCAACATTATTAGAAAAACATGGGATAACAGAAATCATGTCAGATAATGAAATTGATTACATTATTTTTCTAACTATTGAACAAGTAGATTATTTAAGCCAAAAAAAAGAAATTATTTCTATTGATCATATTCTGGAAATGAGAAATGCCAGAGACGAAAACATCATTCAGCCACAAAATACAAATTGGAATATGGATTTCTATGGCCCTGTTCAAATACCTAAAAGTGGAGATATCTTAAAATTAGACAACAATAACATAAAGTTTTATTGCAATCTAATAACTGATTTTGAAGGCAATACTCTTGACTATGACAGCAATAGTATTTGGATTAATGGTGTTTTAACTTCCTCTTATGAGGTTCAGAAAAACTACTACTGGACTATTGGAGATAATCGACCTAATTCATATGATTCAAGAATGTATGGCTTCGTCCCTGAAGAAGATATTGTTGGAAAAGCATTGTATATATACTGGGCAAAGGAAAAAAACAGAATCGGCAAAATCATAAATTAGATTATTCTAAATCAAGCAGACTTAAATGGCTCAATGAACAAATTAATATTCCTTTTTATTATTTTCACTTGTTCTTTTTTTACAGGAAAAACACAGTATTATGTCTCAATTTCAGGTAATGATAATAATCAAGGGACAATCTCCTCCCCTTTTAAAAGTATTCAAAAGGCTGCTGATGTTATAAAAGCTGGTGACACTTGTTATATCAGAAAAGGTATTTATAGAGAGGTAGTTACCATCAGAAAAAATGGCACGTCAGAATCCCCAATTATTTTCACTTCCTATCAGAATGAAAACGTAATAATTAGTGGTTGTGTAATGGCATCTGATTGGGAACTCCATCAAAATAATATTTACAAAACTTACATTCCTAATGAAGTTTTACAATTAATGGTTAATGATGAAATTGCATTTGAAGCTCGTTTCCCAAACAAAAATCAGGAAAATAGATTTATACTGGACGATTGGCTTCATGTAACAGCCGATTCAAACGGAAGTGTATTTTTTGAAGATGCCACATTTCCCAGAAACCATTGGATAAGGGCCTATTGCATCATCCTAACAGGAGAAAAATGGGTCACACAAATCGGTCAGGTTTCTACTTCAGATAGCAATCAGCTATTTTGTAAAAATCGGAGTCACCAGTGGAATGCAAAAGGGCAAAAAAATTATTTAGGTGATGGGCAGACCTATATCATTAAACACATAAATGCTCTTGACCATGAAAATGAATGGCACTGGCAACACGACACTTTATATTATTACACTACTAAAAATATTGACGAACTTAACATAGAAGCTCGGATACGAGAATTTGGATTGGTAGCTGATCATCAATCTCATATTCAGCTCATCAATTTGCGTTTTGAGAATGCAAATATCTCATTAAATATGGCTACAAATTGCTCGATTGAAAGTTGTAGTATCCTCTATCCTGTTCCATTTTTCACTTTCAGTCGGAGTTTTGATCGGGGAATGCAAAACAGTGATTATTCAATTGAACATTGGGATGGAGCCGGCATTCAAATCAGCGGAAGAAACAATAAAATTTCGGATAGTTATATTGGGCATAGTTGGGGGGATGGTATAAGTTTAGGAGGACATAATAACCAAGTGCAAAATTGTATTATAGAAGATTGCAATTGGATGGCAACCAATGCTGCACCTATTGCGCTGGTCGGTGAAAACCATAAAATATTGCACAATACAATCAGGAATACCGCAAGAAGCGGAATTGTACATAACGATGCTAAAAAAGTTCAAATCATGTATAATGACATTTCCTTATTTGGCTTGCTTACACAAGATCTTGGTGGAACATATGTTTTTAAAACAGATGGTGAGGGCTCTGAAATAGCCTACAATTGGATACATGATGCGCAAACGCAAAAAGCTTGTGAAGGAGTGTATATTGATAATTATTGCTCAAATTACAGAATTCATCACAATGTTATCTGGCATGTTGAAACCGGAATCCGCACAAACAAGCCAGCAAGCAATCTTAGCATTTATCACAATACAATATGGTTAAGTCGCTACATACAAAAAACAACAGGTGGAATACAGTTCTCAAACAATACAAACCAGCATGTATTTAATAATTTAAGCTCCCATCCCATGTCTGAGGGAACGCTCAAACAAAACAATCTATCCATTTCAAGACCAGCATTTACAAATATCCATGTGTTTGATTTTTCACTAAAATCTGGTTCTGAGGCAATTGATTATGGAATTATTGTTAAGGGTTTGACTGATAAATTTGAAGGATTAGCACCAGATGCAGGTGCATATGAATTTGGATTAAAAAGTTGGAAAGCAGGATCCAGTTTAGATTATTCAAAAAATTAAAAATCATTGAATTAGATTCACTTCAAATCATACCTTTGCCGAATGAAAACACCAATGTGGATTGAAAAGCTTAAAACAAGATGGGGCATTAAAGGCACTTTCCATGTTGTGATTATTCTTGTTGTTTTTGCTCTTACAGGAATGTCTACTTTAAGAGTTGAAGGATTTATCAGTCATGGGCTAAATCTTACTGATGATCCATCTTTCATGAACCGTCTTTTGGTTTTTATTTTCCTGACTCTTCCAATTTATAATATTTTGCTGATAGTAATAGGTACAATATTCGGTCAATTTAAGTTCTTTTGGAATTTTGAAAAACGATTTTTCAGCTCATTTAAAAAGCTATTTAGACTAAGAAAAGCAAGTAAAAAGAACTAATCCCAATTATTTATATTGAATACTTATCTTCACCCTGAATTTATTTCATGATCTAATAAATGCTGAATCAAGTTCAGCATGATGATTCATCCTCCATTATAGCTTAAAACAAAAGATCCCATTTTCATTTGATTAAATTTAGCACCAACAAAAGAATTGGAATCCTTAATTTTGCCTGCTAATTACACAAAAGAAATAAGCAAAGAATGGCTGAATATAAATTCCAACAGATAGAAAAGAATTGGCAAGAAACCTGGCACACTCAAAAAACCTATAAAGTTGAGATTGATAAGAACAAACCAAAATTTTATGTTTTGGATATGTTCCCCTACCCTTCAGGTGCCGGACTTCATGTTGGTCACCCTTTGGGTTATATAGCCTCCGATATTTACAGCCGCTACAAAGTTCTGAAAGGATTCAATGTTCTTCACCCAATGGGTTTTGATGCTTTTGGTTTGCCTGCTGAGCAATATGCTATTCAAACAGGTCAGCATCCTGCTGTTACAACCGATGAAAATATCAAAAGATATAAAGAGCAATTATTCAAAATAGGTTTTGCATACGATTGGGATCGGGAGGTCAGAACATCTGATCCTTCATATTATAAATGGACTCAGTGGACATTTATTCAACTATTCAAGCATTATTACAATAATGAATCACAGAAAGCTGAACCAATAGAATCTTTGGTTAAAGAGTTTTCTCAGAATGGAACTGCTCATATTCAAGCTGCCTGTTCAGAAGAATTAAGTTTTACTGCAGCGGAATGGAATTCCAAATCAGAAAAAGAACAACAAGCCATATTGATGAATTATCGATTGGCATTTCAGGCAGAGACCACAGTAAACTGGTGTCCTGAATTAGGGACAGTATTAGCCAATGATGAAGTTAAAGATGGCTTGTCGGCACGTGGAGGGCATCCGGTGGTTCAAAAACCAATGACTCAATGGTTACTTAGGGTATCTGCATATTCTGAAAGACTTTTGCAAGGACTCGATCAGGTGAACTGGTCCGATTCCTTGAAAGAAATGCAACGAAATTGGATTGGCAAATCTACTGGAGCCAGCATAGAATTTCAGATTGCGGCAGCGCCTTCGACAAGCCCAGGGAGGCAGAAAGATTGCGAATTTCAGATTGAGGTTTTTACGACCAGACCAGATACTTTGTTTGGATCAACCTATATGGTTCTTGCTCCAGAGCATCCATTAGTTAGTAAAATAACCACTTCTGAGTTTAAAGAAAAGATAGAGCAATACATTGAAATTACCAGCAAACGGACAGAAAGAGATCGAATAGCAGAAACTAAAAACGTAAGTGGGCAATTTACAGGTGCCTATGCCTTTCATCCTTTCACAAATGAAAAGATGCCTATTTGGATTGCAGATTATGTCCTTTTTGGTTATGGAACTGGAGCTATCATGGCTGTTCCTGCACATGATAGTCGTGATTATGCTTTTGCAAAACATTTTGATCTACCCATTATTGAAGTTGTCAGTGGTGGCAATATTGATCAAGAATCATATGATGCGAAAGCAGGAACTCTTATTAATTCAGATTTTCTGAATGGGCTTGAGGTGGCAGATGCAATGCATGTAATGAATACTAAACTTGAAGAACTTGCAATAGGAGAATTCAAGATTAACTATCGGATGCGAGATGCTATTTTCAGCCGTCAACGTTATTGGGGAGAGCCATTCCCAGTATATTATGAGAATGATATACCCAAAGTTCTGGAGGAATCTGAGCTTCCATTGGAATTGCCGGAAGTCGACAAATACTTACCAACAGAGGATGGAGAGCCGCCTTTAGCACGAGCCGAAAACTGGAAAACAGCTAAAGGATATCAATTGGAATTGGATACCATGCCAGGTTTTGCAGGTTCAAGTGCATACTATTTAAGGTATATGGATCCTCAAAACGATCAAGAGTATTTTTCACAAAATGCTGTACAATATTGGCAGGATGTAGATTTGTATATTGGTGGGACTGAACATGCTACAGGACATTTAATTTATTCACGCTTTTGGAATAAATTTCTTTTTGACCTCGGATTAAGTTGCAAAGAAGAGCCCTTCAAAAAGTTAGTCAATCAAGGAATGATTCAAGGTCGTTCAAATTTTGTGTATCGTGTTAACCCTGAAAAATATGCTGAATATCTTCTTTGGGAACAAATCAAGGAACTCAAAACAGGTATAAAATTTCACCGTAAATACAAAGAAGGTCATCGTGAATTTGATTTTTTCAGTCAGGATGCAAAAATTGTATTGGAGATTAAACAGCATAAAAAACTTGAAAAGCTGGAATCCAGATATAAAGAATATTTTGATCAAAATGATTACAACTTACTTCTTATACCAGTTATCAGAATTCTAGAAAATCTGGATGATGTTATTAATAAGATCAAAGAAATGGCTATAGGTCAGGATGTTGAGTCGTATTTAACCCGAGAGCACAAAGAACTCAAGCCAATTTTTGTTTCTGCCGGCATCAAAGACAAAGACTTGTATGCTACCCCTTTGCATGTGGATGTAAACATTGTTGAGAATGACTATCTAAATATAGACTCTTTTAAATCCTGGAGACCTGAGTTCAAACAAGCTGAGTTTATTCTGGAAGATGGCAGATATCATTGTGGATATAGCATTGAAAAAATGTCAAAATCCATGCATAATGTTGTTAATCCTGATTTAATAATCGACAAATATGGAGCGGATACTTTTCGTATGTATGAAATGTTCCTCGGCCCTATTGAGCTTCACAAACCTTGGAATACAGATGGCATTGAAGGTGTTTCAAAGTTCCTGAAGAAATTTTGGAATTTGTATTTCAATGAGCAAAATGAATTTGAATTATCAGAAGAAAGATCAACCGACCAGGAGTTAAAAGTACTACACAAAATTATCAAAAAAGTTGGTGATGATATTGAACGACTTTCCTTTAATACATCTGTCAGTTCATTTATGATAGCCGTCAATGATTTAACTAAATTAGCTTGCACAAAAAGAAATATTTTGGAGCCATTAATCGTTTTAATCTCTCCATTTGCACCCCATATTGCTGAAGAATTATGGGCTATGGCAGGTCATCGAGCAAGTGTTACAAAAACTCAATTCCCAAACTTTAATGAAGATTATATGAAGGAAGATGAGCATGAATACCCCATTTCTTTCAATGGGAAAATGAGATTCAAACAATCCTTTCCAACACAAATTTCAAGAGAGGAGGTAGAAAAGGAAATATTGAATAACCCCCAATCTAAAAAATGGTTAGAAGGAAAAACAGTTCGAAAAATTATTTTCGTCCCCAATAAAATCATTAACATTGTTGTGTCATAATTATTGATATTAATCAACTTGATAACACATCAACTCAATAATTAATGTTACGATAAAACATTAACTTTGTACAATGAGCCAATGTGCTCAAACAACAAAAACTAATATTAATCAAATGAAAAAAATTGGATTATTTTTCGGATATACTGGTGGCAATACAGAGGACGTTGCTAATATCATTGCTAATAATTTTGAAAAAAAAGACATTGATGTTTTAGACCTCTCCAAAGTATCGTTACTAAAACTGGAAGAATATGATCAATATATTTTCGGCATTTCTACAATTGGAGCTGATAATTGGTCGGATGCAAGTACCAAAAACCTTTGGGACAATTTTTTCATGCTTATTCAAAAGGTAGAGCTAAAGGGTAAAAGAGCGGCTATATTTGGTTTAGGAAATCAAGTTCTGTATCCTGATCATTTTTGTGACGATATGGGACCCTTGTCTGAAAAACTTAAAGAACAAGGAGTTAAAATTATCGGGCATTGGCCTGGCGACAAATATGATTTCACCAGTTCACGAGCCTTTGTTAAAAATCAGTTTGTAGGACTCCCTATCGACCATGATAATTATCCAGAGGATACAAATGAACTCATTGCAGAATGGACTGCTTTGTTGAAAACACAGTTTAAGAAGTAACAACTTCATTATTTCCAATTTCTTATTGCTTTCAATTTCTCATGTATTGATTTGAGCTGTTGCTATATTTCTCAAGCGATTCTCTTTTCGAGCTTGTTATTCCTCATTTTATGCTCATCGTAAATTATTACAATTATTTATTGTTTTACTTACATGGACATTATATAAATTTCATGTAGGTTTGTGTTTACAGCAATACTTTAAAATAGACAGTAAATTATTCTTGAAAATGAAAAACACACCTATAAACTATCAAATAGTCAAGCAAAAAATAGAAGAAAGTGGTGTTCAAAATATTGGAAAAGCCAGCATTCGTGAATTGCTAAAAGTGGTTAGTCAGATTGAAAAAGAAACTGGCGAGAAATTTATCCGCATGGAAATGGGTGTCCCCGGGCTTCCACCTGCAAAAATCGGAGTGGAAGCTGAAATTGAAGCTTTACGCAAAGGAGTAGCATCTCTTTATCCGAATATTGAAGGAATACCCGAACTTAAAGCGGAAATAGTTCGTTTTGTTAAACTATTTTTAAATATTGATGTGGATCCTAGCGGATGTATTCCAACTGTTGGTTCTATGCTTGGTGGATTTGCTTCATTCATGACTTTAGGAAGATTGTATGAAGGAAAAGACACTACCCTGTTTATCGATCCCGGATTTCCAGTTCAAAAACAACAACATCATGTACTTGGTCAAAAATATGAGAGTTTTGATGTATATAACTACCGTGGCGAAAAACTTAGAGAGAAACTCGAAAGCTATTTGAGTAAAGGAAATATTGTCTCCATTATTTATTCCAATCCAAATAATCCGTCATGGATTTGTTTTACAGATGATGAACTGAAAACAATTGCAGAATTAGCCGATAAGTACAATGTAGTGGTAATCGAAGATCTGGCTTATTTCGGAATGGATTTCCGTAAGGATTATTCTGAACCGGGTGTTCCTCCATATCAGCCAAGTGTTTCACAATATACTGATAATTACATTTTACTTATTTCCAGTTCCAAAGTTTTCAGTTATGCCGGGCAACGAATTGGTATGCTGGTCGTTTCTGATAAAGTTTTCAACACACAATCAGCTGATTTAAGAAGATATTTTTCTTCAGACTTGTTTGGTAGAGCACTGATATTTGGTTCTATATATGCCTTAAGCTCAGGTACAGCCCATTCTCCTCAATATGGTTTGGCTGCCATACTAAAGGCTGTGAATGAAGGACAATATAAATACCGTAAAGATGTATTGGATTATGCAGAAAAAGCGAAAGTAATGAAAAAGTATTTTCTGGATAACGGATTCGAAATTGTTTATGACACCGATATCGATCAACCCATAGCCGATGGTTTTTATTTCACTATTTGCTACCCCGGTTTTAGTGGTGAAGAATTGGTTGAAGAATTACTTTACTATGGTGTAAGTGCTATTTCTCTGGCCATTACAGGAAGCGAACGTCTGGAAGGATTAAGAGCTTGTGTTTCGCAAGTAGATCGAAACCAATTTGCAGATCTAGCATTTCGATTGAAAAAATTCAAAGAGGATCATCCTTATAATGGTTGATAATTTGACTTAAATTATTAATGCCGCATTTTACCTCTTAGCTTATCTTTGAAATCCCATTAAAGGATGGAATATTTTAAATAATTAACGATTATATAATGAAACGATTATTAACCTCTATAGCTCTCCTGTTATTTGTTTTCTGTGGTTTTGCAAATCCGATTAACTCCAATTACGCAAAAAAAATTGCGAAAAATTTGTTTTTCGAAAGAGCCAGTGAATTCCACAACATCAAACTGAAAGATATACACACCGAATTGGTATTTACCAAAACGCAAAACAATTCCAATCTTTATTTTGTCTTTAATATTCATAGTTCTGTTGAAGGATATGTTATTGTTTCAGCAGATGATGATGTTTATCCAATTTTAGGTTATTCATTTCAAGGAAACTATTTGGTTGAAAATCAGCCTCCCTCTTTTCATGAAATGATGATTATATATGAAAAGCAAATTCTAAAAGTTATTAGCAATGGCTTAAAAGCTGATAGAAACATTCAAAATGAATGGGCCAATCTTGAGAAACAAACAGTATATAGAGGAAACTATCGTAGTGTAAGTCCATTAGTTTCTGCCCATTGGGGACAAGGTCAATATTACAACAGAAATTGTCCTGTTGATGCTAGCAGCAGTTACGACAATAGGGTTTTAGTTGGATGTGTAGCAGTTGCTATGGGTCAGGTAATGCATTACCACAAATCACCAACAAAAGGAAGCGGATCTAGCTCCTATTACCATTCAAGTTATGGAACATTAGCTGCTAATTATGGCATGACAACATACAATTGGAGTGGAATGCCAAATTCACTCTCCTCCAATAACAGTGCTGTGGCTACTTTGCTCAATCACTGTGGTGTAAGTGTTGAAATGAATTATGCACCAACTGGAAGTGGTGCATATACTTCAGATGCAGCTTCATCATTGAAAAATTATTTTGGTTATTCATCTACCACTCAATATAAAGATAAAAGTAATTATACAAGTAGCGCTTGGGAGAGTTTATTAAAAACTGAAATTGATAATTCCAGACCAATGATCTACCGTGGTCATGGTTCGTCAGGTGGTCATGCATTTGTTTGCGATGGCTATCAAGGAACATCAAATAACCATTTCCATTTCAATTGGGGATGGCAAGGTTCACAGGATGGTTATTTTTACGTTTCAAATTTAAATCCTTCGACCTATGACTTTTCAACCAGCCAGGCAGCTATAATTGGTATCAAACCGGGTACAACTTCTTCCATCATGTTAACATTATATGATGGAATCACAAAAACGCCCACTACACTAACTCAATATCAGTCAGCAACAATATGGGTTCAATTATTAAATAATTGTGGCACCAATTTTACCGGAGATATTCGGGTTGCATTGTATAGTTCATCAGGTCAATTTGTTGAACTGATCGATAGCTTTAACAATTTATCATTAACCGATGGATACTATTATTCATATGGACATGATTTTGAGAGCAGCAGTATATCTGCATCACCTGGCACTTATTTAGTTGCAGCTGAATTCAGACCAAGTGGCGGAAGTTGGACTCTAGTCGATAAAGGATCATATTCAAACCCTGTATCTGTAACTGTTCAAGGGGGAACTTCAGCCTGGGACATTAGACTATATGACTCTATTTATGCTTTCCCAAAACCATTGGTTCAATATGATTCAGCATTTGTTTGGTTTGATATGGCAAATTTTAGCGGTTCCACATTTAATGGAGAATTAACCGTTTCCTTGTTTGATGTATCAAGTGGTCAATTCGTTGAAACGATTGAAACAAGAAGTAGTATAAGTTTACCTACCATGAGTCATTGGACAAATGGTATATGGTTTGTTAGCAGCTCTATCCAAGCAGCTCCAGGTGATTACATTTTAGCTGCTCATTTTAAACCTTCAGGTGGCAACTGGACACTTATTGATGAAGATTCCTATTTAAATCCTATTCCAATAAAAATTATTTCAACAGCCCAATATCCAGATCCATATGAGGTAAATAATACAGAAAACAGTCCGTATACATTTACACCTACTTTTGTAGCTGATAAAGCCACTATTACAACTGTTGGCTCAAACTTTCACAATGCAAGTGATATTGATTTTTACAACTTCAATTTAGCCAGTGGTTATAATTATACCATTAGCATGCGCTTACATGATAGTTACAACAGTGGAACCGGTTATACTTACAGCTGCGATGCAGTTTTTGCTTATAAATACGGAGCTAATTGGTCTGCCTATTTTGATGATGACGAAGCATCTGATTTTAATGTGATCGGTGCCGGTACAGTTAATTTCGAAGTCAGTCCCTATTTTTCAGGAATTGAAGGAACCTATCTTTTCGAAATTGAAATCACACGTGTTATAGCTGGCGATCCAGACCTCATAGCCTATGATGAAACCGTTTCGCCTTCAACAATTCAGGCTGGCGAAAACCTAACAGTTACTTGCGTAATTAAAAACCAAGGAAGTTCTGTTGCTGCATCTTCTGTAGTAAAATACTATTTATCAGCAAACTCAAGCTTTGATGCAGGTGATATGGAAATGGGATCAGATAATGTAATTAGTCTGGCTAAAGATGGCAGCATGACTGTTGCTGAAATTTTCCAAATTCCAGTTAACACAGCTGCTGGTAACTGGTATGTTCTCATTTACGCTGATGCTAATTTAGCAATCACAGAAGACAACGAAAACAATAATATTGCTTCTTCTCAAATTACTGTTTTTAAAGGTCAAGCTGATTTGATCATTCAGTCAAAAAGCGTTACACCAGCAACGGTTAATGTTGGAGGTGTTTTAACAGCTAATTGCACCATTAAAAACCAGGGTCAGGGAGATGCAGGAAGCAGCATTTTAAAATACTTTCTTTCTTCAAACACCCAATTGGATGGAACTGATATTGAATTGGGATCAGACAATGTGTTGAGCTTAACAGTCAATAGCTCAAGCGCATCCAACGAAAATTTAATTATTCCAAACAATACCGCCAATGGCAATTGGTTTATTTTGTTTGTAGCTGATGCATCCGATCAAATTGACGAATCTGACGAAACAAATAACATTGAGAGTATGTCCATTACCATTACAGGAAATACAGGATTTGATGAAACAAATAACCTACTTGATGCTATACGCATGTATCCGAATCCTGTCACAGATTATTTTGTAATAGAAACAGGACAATTGAAAGATCAATTGAATATTGAAATTTTCGATATGAATGGAAAATTAGTTTACAAAGTTTACCCTACTAACAATTTGAATAATCAAAAAATAGATGTGAGTTCATTCAGTAGTGGAATGTATCAACTTAAAATTGGATCAAACCAGCAATACAAATTAATTAATTTCATGAAGAAATAAATATTTTCTAGATAAATGAATTAAAAAGGAATCCAAATTGGATTCCTTTTTTTTTGACAGAATGCAATAAAGATTGATCAGAATTCTATTTTTAGACAGAAAATCAATAAATTAGAGTGCTTATAACATAGCTGATTCTTTTGAATTTATGCTATTAAAACATTACACCAATGGAAACAAATACTTCGAAGCCTGCAAAGCCAGATCAATTTTTACAAGGTTACACAATTTTAGTTGCAGAGGATGAAGAATTCAATTATCGTTATCTTCAAAAGTTATTGTCAATGCGCGGATGCCAAACAATTTGGGCTAAAAATGGCATTGAAATTTTCGAAACAATCAATAATAATATTGATTTTGATTTGGTATTAATGGATATTAAAATGCCCAAAATGGATGGTTATGAAGCCAGTACAAAACTCAAACAAATTTTACCAGACCTTCCAATAATTGCCCAAACTGCCTTTGCTTTATATGGTGATAGTGAAAAAGCCTTTGAAGCCGGTTGCGATGATTACATTGCAAAACCAATCATGTTGAATGACTTGATGGCAAAATTAAAGTTTCATTTAAAATTGAACTAGCAGATATTTTGAGTCTAACAAAATCGATAGTTTTCATTCTAATTTATAGTTTATTATCTGGCACAGCGGCTGTTTGTCAAATGATGGACAGTGCATCTGGTCAAACTCAAATAATTTTTCTTGGAACAGGTACGCCAAATCCTGATCCAGCACATGCAGGGTCCTCCATTGCTATTGTTGTTAATAATCAAGCTTATCTTGTTGATTTTGGACCAGGATTGGTCAGGCAAGCTGCTGCTTTGTCTCCACGTTATGGAGGAAATATTGATGCTTTAAGTGTCAAGAATTTAACAATTGCATTTCTAACGCATTTACATTCCGATCACACTACAGGTTATCCTGATCTGATTTTCACACCCTGGGTTATGGGTAGAGATAAGCCACTGGAAGTTTATGGCCCAGCGGGAATTCAGGACATGACAAAACATATTCTAAAAGCTTATCGGGAAGACATCCGAATAAGATTAGATGGTTTGGAACCTGCTACCGAAAATGGCTGGAAAGTAAATACACATGAAATTAAGGATGGAATTATTTACAAGGATCAAAATATTGAAGTAGAAGCATTTTTAGTTGAGCATGGCAATTGGGAAAATGCATATGGTTTTATTTTCACAACCCCTGATCGCAAAATTGCTATATCAGGTGATACAAAACCATGTCAGAAATTAATTGACAAATGCCAAGGGGTAGATGTGTTGATACACGAAGTGTATTCCCAAGAACAACTTCAGTACCGAACAAAGTTCTGGCAAAACTATCATCCACAATTTCACACATCAACAGTTGAGTTAGCTGAAATTGCCAATCAAATTAAACCAGATCTTCTCCTACTCTATCATCAATTAGCGTGGGGTACTACAGATGAAGAATTGGTAAAGGAAATCACAAAAACATATACAGGTAAAGTTATTTCTGCTAAGGACTTAGACATATTTTAAAGCAATTATATGCAACTAATAAAAATGATCATCATTACCTCCTTCTTTTTTACAGTTTTTCATCTGTCAGGACAAGAAGTCGACTACAATAAAAAAAACAATGAAGTTCGTATCGATGGAGTTTATAGCTTCAAAATCATCAAACACGGATGTGGATTTGAACCAGATTGCTATTTTGACATATATGATAAGGATGAAGTTAAAGTACTTAAAATAGTCTACAAATCTTTTAAATCGCCAGTTGAAATCTCTCAATCAAATCCTGAAGGAATTGTTCGCTATAGTCAGTTTATATTTTTAGAAACTGAAAAAATAGCAGAAATTGGTGCTGTTTGGATGAAAGAAAAAAAAATAGCAGCTTATATTGCAAAAAACAGCTTATTCAAAAATGGAAAATTGGATGAAGCAACTGTACATGAATTTGTTCTGATGAAAGCAACTCCCTATTCCGATCGGATTAAGTTTTAATTCAATTGTAAAATAAGCTTCCTCAACATATTCAGCACTGTCATTGTTGAAAACTGAATATTTTGTAAACGGCCTCTATCAAATACAATCATTTTACTGATAACCGAATTTTCAGATGCAACTGCCAGCCATACGGTTCCAACTGGTTTATCTTCTGTTCCACCATCTGGTCCTGCAATACCCGTAGTAGCAATTGCATAATTTGTATTGAATTTATTCCTGACACCTATTGCCATCGCTTCAGCACATTCTTTACTGACCGCTCCGAAAGTCTTAATAATAGATTCTTCCACTTGCAATTCGCTTACTTTAATTTCATTGGAATAGGCTATTACACCACCATTAAAATACTGAGAACTACCTGATACTGAAGTAATCGTATGCGCAACAAAACCACCAGTACAACTTTCAGCAATTGACAAATTAGATCCTCTACTTCTTAACAATTCCCCCAAAGCTTCTGAAAATGTAATATCACCAAAGCCATAAATATAATTTTCAATTCGACTGACAATTCTATTTTGAATTTCTTCCATTTCTGCAAGAATTAAACTCTCTTTGCCATTTTGAGCTGTTAATCTTAATTTTACTTGTCCAATACTAGGCAAATACGCAAGTTTTATATAAGCAGGAAGTGAATCTTCAATATCTTTGATTTTTTGAGCAATAACAGATTCTCCAAGTCCAATTGTTTTAATATTCAAATTGACCAATTTAATCGAATCTGACAGATTTTGTAACTAATCAGGGATATATGTAGCAAGGCAATTTAAGCCCTCAAGAACATTGTTTCTAGACTTGATGATTGTA